>CANNPG010000158.1:0-3825 GCA_947507375.1 uncultured Collinsella sp.
TTCCGATCTTGGTCGGTTAACGCCGTGCGCGATTTTGACCTGCCTTCCCAGCACCCTTTTAACTCACTCGACATGTGGCTCGCCCGCGTTCATCCCGAGGACCGCGACAACGTACGCGCCGAGCTCGACATGGTGATAAACGGCACGTGGCACTTCCACTACATGCAGTATCGCGTAATGGATGCCACCGGAAAATACGCGCTTTGCGACTGCACGGGCTACCGCTTGGACGGCACCGATACCGAGCCCAGCATGTATGGGGGCATTATCGTCAACCGAAGCCTAGCGGATACGACCGACTCGGTAACGGGCCTGGGCGATGTCCACGCGCTGGTCAACGCTATTGGAGAGATGCGCCGCGTGCCGCACGAGGCAGGCTTTATTGCCATTAAGGTCGACGATATCGCCGAGGTCAATGCCCGCTTTGGATTCGATGCAGGCGACCGCGTGCTCGCCGAAAGCGCCGCCTGCCTCATGGATTGTTCGCGCGGCAAGGGCCGCCTGTTCCGCTCGACGGGGCCGATGTTCGTGGCGCTTTTCGACGACTTTGATCCCGAAGAGACCGACGCGATCGCAGACGAAATCGAGCGGTTCCTGGGTTCCCCCGTGCTCATCGGCTCGCTTGAATATCAGCCGCCCATTCGCGTGGCCACGCTTCATCTGGACGCTGTCGATCGACAGCCCGTTTCCATTTTGAACGAGCTCAAAGCGTTGCTCGGGAAAGCCGTGCAGGTGCCAGGTACCAAACTGGGTTAGCACCGCGCCCGCACCGCCTCCCCCATCGTGCGATAATCCTCTGCAGAAGTCACCAAAAGCAGAGGGAGTTTGTGATGAAGGTTCTTTTGGTCAACGGCAGTCCCAAGGCAAACGGCAACACCGCCCGCGCACTCGCCGAGGTCGCCGAGCAACTTAATGCAGAAGGCATTGATACCGAGGTGTTTCAGCTGGGCGCCAAGCCCATTCGCGATTGCATCGGTTGTGGCCTGTGCGGCAAGCTTGGCGGTCGCTGCACCTTTGACGACGACGTGGTGAACGAGCTCATCGCTGCCGCCGAGCAGGCAGATGGTTTTGTCTTTGGCTCACCCGTCTACTATGCGCACCCCAGCGGACGCATCCTTTCGTCCCTCGATCGCGCCTTCTATGCAGGCGGGCACGCCTTTGAGCACAAGCCCGGCGCCGCGGTCGCCGTCGCCCGTCGTGGCGGCACGTCGACCACGTTCGATGTGCTCAACAAGTACTTCACCATTAAGCAAATGCCCGTGGTTGCTTCCACCTACTGGAACAACGTGTTTGGCCGCGTGCCCGGCGACGCCGACGGGGATGCCGAGGGCCTTGCCACCATGCGAAACATCGGCAAAAACATGGCCTGGCTCCTGCGCTGCATCGAGGCAGGACAGGCCGCCGGTATCAACGCACCCGAGGCAGATCGCGCAACGACCAACTTCATTCGATAGAGCGGCGGGACCATGAATATTCAAATCTTCGGCACCAAAAAGTCCTTTGATACCAAGAAGGCCCAACGCTATTTTAAGGAGCGCCGCATTAAGGTGCAGTTTATTGACCTTAAGGAAAAGGAGATGAGCAAGGGCGAGCTCACGAGCGTGATGCAGGCGGTCGGCGGCATCGACAAGCTACTCAACCCCAAGGCCAAGGACGAGGAGACGCTCGCGCTCATCCAGCACCTCACCCCCAGCCAGCGCTTTGACAAGCTGCTCGAGAACCAGCAGGTTCTCGCCGAACCCATCGTGCGCAACGGCAAAAAGGCCACCGTCGGTTATTGCCCCGATGTATGGGGAGCCTGGGAGTAGCTTGTGTTATTTGCCGGCTCGTGGGTATAAGAGCAGGCGTTTGGCATAAGATTCAACTGTAAGCCATGTCTAACAAAGGAGGGCACATGCCCAACAAACCCGTGAAGATCATCATGCTTACCGGATACCTCGGTGCCGGCAAGACCACGCTGCTCAACCACATCCTCGCTAACGACGGCGGCATCCGCGCCGCCGTGATCGTCAACGATATCGGCGAGATCAACGTCGACGCCAGCCTTATCGCCGACGGCGGCCTTTCCGAGACCGATGACCTCATCCCGCTCACCAACGGCTGCATCTGCTGCACGCTTTCGGATGACCTGGCCAACCAGCTGCAGGGCATCGCCGATTCGGGCAACTTCGACTACATCATCATCGAGGCATCGGGCATTTGCGAGCCTATCCCCATCGCCTACACCATCTCGAGCTTCTGCGACGAGGCCAAAGTGGGCGGCGAGCCCAAGCTCGCGCTCGACAACATCGTGGCCGTGGTCGACTGCGCCCGCATGTACGACGAGTTCAACGGCGGTCGCGACCTGCTGGCCGAGGATATCGACAAGGACGACATCGAAAGCCTGCTCATCCAGCAAATCGAGTTCTGCTCCACGCTGATCCTCAACAAGACCGATACCGTGAGCCCTGAGCAGATCGCCGAGCTCAAGGCCATCGTGCGCAGCCTGCAGAAGGACGCTGTGATTGTCGAGGCTCAAAACGGCGAGGTTCCCATGGAGGAGCTGCTCGACACCGACCGCTTCGACTTTATGCGCGCCTACAACTCCGCCGCCTGGATCGAGGCCATGGAGCATCCCGAGGAGCACGACGATCCCGAGGTGCTCGAGTACGACATCGAGACCTTTGTGTACTCGCGCCGCAAGCCGTTTGACCTGCAGAAGTTCACCAATTTTGTTGAGCAGGAGTGGCCCGACGAGGTCATCCGCGTCAAGGGTCCGCTGTGGCAGACCGGCGATCCGGACATGTGCTACATGTTTGAGCAGGCCGGCCACCAGATGCGCCTGATGGAGAACGGCCTGTTTGTCGATTCGGCGCCCGAGGGCGAGAAGCAGAAGATCATCGACGAGAACCCCGAGATCATGCAGATTTGGGACGACGAGACGGGCGACCGCATGACGAGCCTGTGCATCATCGGCCGTCACATGGACAAGGATGCGCTCATCGCCTCCCTCGATGCCTGCCTGACCGACTGGCACCGCGCCTAGGTTTATCCAAGCGAGCATTTGTCCGCCTACGTAACCGCCAAACCGCCACGAAGGTGCCTGTCCCCTTCGTGGCGGTTTTTCGTTCTGAGCCAAGGAGATTCATGTTCAACATTGTGCTGTATGCGCCCGAAATCCCGGCCAATACGGGCAATATCGGCCGCACCTGTGTGGTTACCGGCGCCCGTCTACATCTGGTGGAGCCACTGGGCTTTTCGCTCGACGACAAGACAGTACGTCGCGCCGGCCTGGGCTACTGGCAAAACTTGGACGTGACCACCTATGCCGGCTGGGAGGATTTCCTTGCGCGCAATGGTCTCTCCCCTGCCGACGAACGCCTGCATCTGCTGACCAAAAAGGCGCGCCGAACCTATGCGCAAAGCACCTACCGCGACGGTGACTACTTGGTCTTTGGCAGCGAGAGCTCGGGCATTCCCGAGCCACTGCTTGCTGCGGCGCCCGAGCGCTGCGAGCGCATCCCCATGCTGCGCGATTGCGACTCACTCGACAACGCCGAAGCTTGGGAAGCCCACGAGGAATCGCTGGGGCATACCGAGGACAGCCACGAGGCCATCCTCCAGCAGGATATCTGCGGCAACTTCGTCAACCCGGACGACTACCGCATCAGCGCACTCAACCTCTCCAACAGCGCCGCCATCGTCCTCTACGAAGCCCTGCGCCAAACAGGCTTTCCGGGAATGTGACAAACCTGCCATTAGGGGACGGGGTAGAAATGGCAGATTTTTAAACCCTCTAGCTCTTGACAAGCTGGTTTTGGCATCAATGTGACAAAGGGACTGTCG
>CANNPG010000159.1:0-3817 GCA_947507375.1 uncultured Collinsella sp.
CGGTAATACGTTTTTCTCGAACCCTGCAGGGCAAAACGTCCGTTAACAGGAGTGCGCGTGGTCGTCTTTTGCTCGCCCGCGCGCACCATTTCTTCGTATTTTCGACGTTAGCCGGTATGGCCCAGAGATTACAGCGTGCCGTAGATGCGGTCGCCGGCGTCGCCCAGACCGGGAACGATGTAGGCAGCTTCGTTGAGATGGTCGTCGATGGCGCAGGTATAGATATGCACATCGGGGTCCTTCTCAGTCAGCGACTTGAGGCCCTCGGGGGCCGCGACGATGCACAGCATGCGGATGTCCTTGACACCGCGCTCGCGCAGGTAGCTGATGGCCATCTCGGCCGAACCGCCCGTGGCGAGCATGGGGTCGACGACCAGGCAGATGCGCTGGTCGATATCCTTGGGCATCTTGCAGTAATACTCGTGCGGCTCGTGGGTGACCTCGTCGCGCTCCATGCCGATGTGGCCCACGCGAGCGGAGGGCACCAGGTCGAGGATGCCGTCGACCATGCCAAGGCCCGCACGCAGGATGGGCACGATGGCGAGTTTCTTGCCGGCGAGCTGCTTAAATGTTGCGGTGGTGATAGGGGTCTCGACTTCGACGTCTTCCATGGGCAGGTCGCGCATGGCCTCGTAGCCGTCAAAAAGCGCGAGTTCGCGCACGAGCTGGCGGAACTGGTTGGTGCCGGTGTTTTTGTCGCGCAGGATCGACAGCTTGTGCTGGACGAGCGGATGGTCGACAAGCGTCACGCGGGACGTATCGTAGGTGACGGTCATGGGTTGATTGCCCCTTTCGTTGCGGCCGGAAGATGGCCTTGCTGACAAGACGCCTGGCGACATTGTTGCCTCGCGCCGTGCATAAGTTTAACGGTTTGTTGTATCGAGCAGCTCGTCGCAACCCTACTGAGCGGTGTTGAGCGAACGCTTGACGGCATCACGCCAACCAGCGAGGTTGCTCTCACGGCGCTCGGCGGACATGTGAGGATGGAAGACTTTGACGATCTGAGCGTTTTGCTCCAGCTCCTCCAAATCCTCCCAATAGCCGACAGCAAGGCCCGCCAAGTACGCGGCGCCAATCGCCGTGGTCTCCACCGTCTCGCACTGCAGCACGGGGATATCCAGCAGATCAGCCTGGAATTGCATGATGAACTCGTTGCGCGAGGCACCGCCATCGACGGACAGGCGCTCAATCGAAAGTCCCACGTCCTGCTCCATGGCGCGTAGTACGTCATAACTCTGGTAGGCCATGGACTCGCAGGCCGCACGCACAATGGTCGCGCGACTCGAGGCGCCGGTCAGGCCGCACACGATACCGCGAGCATGCGGGTCCCACCAGGGAGCGCCCAGGCCTGCGAAGGCGGGGACGAAGTAGCAGCCCTCGTTGTCGCTGATCGAAGTGGCGAGTTGCGCGGACTCGCTCACGCTCGAGATGATGCCCATGTTGTTGCGCAGCCAATTCATGGTTGAGCCGGCGGCAAAGATAGAGCCCTCGAGCGCATAGCTGATCTTGCCGTCCGCGGCGATACCGATCGTGGAGACCAGACCGTTCTTGGATTCGACGATCTCGTCGCCGGTGTTCATGAGCATAAAGCAACCCGTGCCATAGGTGTTTTTGGTCTGGCCGGGGTGGAAGCAGCAGTGGCCGAACAGCGACGCCTGCTGGTCGCCCGCCACGCCCATGATGGGTGGCATGTTGGTCATGATGTCGCTCGCGACGCGGCCGTAGTCGCCCGAGCTCCAACGAACCTCGGGCATCATGGAACGTGGAACGTCAAAGAGCGCCAGCAGATCGTCGTCCCAATCGAGCGTATGGATATTAAAGAGCGCGGTGCGGCTGGCATTGGTGTAGTCGGTGGCAAAGACCTGACCGCCGGTGAGGTTGTAGATGAGCCAGGTGTCGATGGTGCCGAACATGAGGTCGCCCGCCACCGCGCTCTCACGCGCACCGTCAACGTTGTCGAGGATCCACTGCACCTTGGAAGCCGAGAAATACGGATCGAGTGTGAGTCCCGTGCGGGAGCGCACCAGTTCTTCTGCGCCCTGCTCGACCAGCTCGTCGATCAGAGGTGCGGTGCGACGGCATTGCCACACGATGGCGTTATAGATGGGTTGGCCGCTTATGCGGTCCCACACCACCGTGGTCTCGCGCTGGTTGGAGATACCGATGGCGGCAATGCGGTCAGAATGGATGCCGCTCTTAAACTGGACCTCCATCATCACGCCGATCTGGCTGGCAAGCACCTCCGTGGGATCCTGCTCCACCCAGCCGGGGCGCGGGAAGCTGGTTTTGACGCTACGGCGCGCCTGGGCGACGATGCAGCCGTACTCGTCGACGATGGTCGCGAGTACCGAGGTAGTGCCGCAGTCGAGCGCCATGATGTAGGAACCGCCAAAGCTAAACGAGGCGTCTTCCATACCCAGGCTACCTAGATTCAACGACATCGCTTACACCTTTCCATTGCATCGGGTCGGACAGGACCCGCTCGATCTCTGATGCGGGGAGCGCGCCTTGGCGCAGGATCTGGAGCTCGCCGCGCTGAAACGACACGATGGTTGAGGCGTCGCGACACGGGGTCTCACCTGCATCGACAGCCACATCGACCCCCTCCAGGATGCGCTCCTCCACCGTGACAAAACTTGCCGGCGCGGGCGCGCCGTGCGTGTTGGCGCTGGTGCAGGCAAGAGGGCTGCCGCAGGCGCGGATGAGCGCCTGAACCACGGGCGAGGCCGAAGCGCGAAGTGCCACCGTGTCGTCGGCGGCGCGCATAAAGGTCGGCACGCAGGGGGCCGCCTTGACCACGATAGTCAGGGCGCCCGGCCAGCATCGTCGGGCGAGCACGCGGGCCTCGTTAGGGATATCCACGCCATAGCGGTCGAGTGCGTCGGCATCATCGACCAGCCAGGCAACCGTTTGGGTGAGCTCGCGCTGCTTGAGGGTAAAGATGCGACGATATCCGGTACCGAGGGCGGGGGCCGCGGCGCCGTTGACGGTGGCCTGCGGATCGCGCGGCCACGGCAGAGGTTCACTTGTATCTTGTGGAACGGCATCCGAGAAGGCGTTGACCGCCACGGCGACACCGTAGACCGTCTCGGTTGGAATAAGCGCCAGGCCACCGCGACCGAGTAGCTCGGCCGTGCGCTCGACTGCAAGCCGATGCGGCTCGCGCGCTCCCTCGTATACCCGATAGACCGTCTGCATGTGTATGCCAGCCCCTTACGCTCTGGTGCAAGTTTGTTTACTGTGGGGCATTCTCGCACGAAACGTTCAACCTATTTGCCCAGAGCGCATGTTGGTTTGGTGAGCGGCTCTAGTAGTCGGTGAAAGTGAGGGGGTTATTGGACAGCTACGAACTTCTTTGGTCTTCCGGCGTGACGTTCTTGGGCGGCGTAACGTTCGATGCTGTCTATCGTTATCATCCGACGACCGTCGACGAGTTCAACATCGAGCTTTCCGGCTTTGACCAGCGCGGTGATCCGCGGAGCAGAGACTTTGAGGTCCAGTGCTGCGTCTTTAAATGTGCGGCACGCCGCTTCCCGAGCGTCCTCGTGGTCGATTTCGACTGAAAGGGCCACGACCTCGGCCGAGCGTTCGTACCCTGCCGGAGTCAAACCGTTGTTGAGGTCGTCGGCCAAAAACGCCATCAGTGCCTCGGTGGCATGGGCAATCGCTTCTTCGCGCGTATCGCCATCGGCAAAGGCGCTGGGAATCTGCGGGAAGCTGGCGCAGTAACCGTCGTCTTCTTTTATGAGAACGCAGTCATAGGTAAATCGCTGCCTCATTTTGCCTCCAACTACCATCCAGCCTGGCGACGAATACT
>CANNPG010000160.1:0-3806 GCA_947507375.1 uncultured Collinsella sp.
AACATAAATCCGTTGGCAAAACCGTTGGCAAACTGCATCGCGCCGCGCTTCCACCACAGCAGGCTGCGGTGCAGCACGCCGTCCGAGAGCACCATGAACAGGCCCATGGCAAACGGAATAAAGCACATCACGGCAAAGGCCGAGAACACGCCCGAGATGGCCGATAGCACCAAAAACGGCGCCACGATGCCCATCAGGTAAAAACCGGTACGGGCCTTGCCTTCCAGGCGCTCGGCCTCAACATGGGCCCGACCGACCAGATCACCGCCAGAGGCGCCGTTGGTGCCGGCGTGACCCATGCCGCCAATACGGACCTCGTCGCCATCGTGCGTGCCGGCGGGAAACTCAATCGTCTGCTCGGAGGTCACACGGGTTCGCCCGCTGCCGCCGCAATCGGGACAGGGGTCGGCGACGACCTTACCGGAGCCACCGCACTCAGGGCAGACAGACTGGAACGTGCCGGCACCAAACAGAAAGGACAGGTCGACATCGATGTGGCCGCGACCGCCGCAGCTCGGACAGGTATGTGCATGCTCGGACGAAACAGAGCCCGAACCGCCGCAGTGACCACAGGTATCGAAGCGCGTATAGCGGACGGTCTTGCGGGCACCGCCCTTGGCCTCCTTGGCGTCGAGCTTAATATCGACGACCACGTTGGCGCCGTTCTCGGGATTATAGGCAGCCTGCCCGCGACGCGGCTGACCCCAGGCGCCACCAAAGGGAAAGCCGCCCTCAAAGGGATTGCCGTAGCCCGCGCTGCCGGCGTAACCGCCGCCATAGGGCGAAGCCGTGGGAGCGCCGACAAAGGGATTGCCCGAGCGCATGGCGTCGTAGCGCGCACGCTTCTGCTCGTCCGAAAGCACAGCATAGGCCTCGGAAACCTCTTTGAACTTTTCCTCGGCATCCGGTTCTTTGTTGACGTCCGGATGGAGCTTGCGGGCCTTTTGCTGGAAGGCTTTCTGTATATCACGCGAGGTGGCGTCCTTGGAGACACCCAAAATCTCGTAGTAATCTTTTTCGTTCATCGTCGCCATGCGCGGCAACCTCCTGCTCACAGCAGCGTATATATTGCGGTAATTCTACCCGAGCGGCCTAGGCTAGACCCCAAAACAGCTCGAACAGCACATTTCCATCGAGCCAGCCCAAGTGAGTGGGCGCTAAACGAGCACGGACGCGACCTGCGATAACGTCTTTCGAGGTGACGCGCCCCGCATGTCCTTCAATATGATCGGGCACCCAGGTGGCAAGGCCCAACTCGACCGCACGGTCGCAGGCCGCCGCCAACTCATCTGCAGCGATCACGCTTGCCGAGCGAACCAACAGATCGGGCCCAATGCCACGCGTCATGCGACAGGCAAGCATCAAATCCTCGGCCGCCGCCTCGCGCTGCGACAGATACTCGGCATCAAACGTCGTCGCGGCATCGTCGCGTTGCACCAAGCGCACGCGATACGCATCGCCGCGAGCAAGCACGTCGGGAAACAGCCCGGCCAAGCGATCGAAATCCTCGGCGTCGAGCATACCGGCGGCAGAGCGGCCCAAACCCAGATAGCCCTGTCCGGTCCAATAGGCAATGTTGTGGGCGCACTCATGGCCGTCGAGCGCGTAGCTTGCCACCTCATACGGGTGATAGCCGGCCGCACTCAGGCGCTCACGCGCCGCATCCATGCATGCAGCCTGAAAATCCTCGTCGGGCTCGAGCGACTCGTCGCGACACGCCATGCGATAGAGCGGCGTGCCCTCCTCGAGCGTGAGCGGGTACACCGACACATGATGCGGCGCCGCCGCCAACACGCCATCGAGTGTGCGCTGCCAGCTTAGGTCGGTCTGCCCGGGAAGGCCGCACATCAGGTCGCACGACACGACAAGCCCAGCGTCCTTGACCGTCGTGATGGCAGCGAGCGCCCGATCGGCATCGTGAATGCGGCCGATGGCGGTAAGTTCGGCGTTATCGAGCGTTTGCACGCCCAGAGAGACGCGCGTGACACCCACCCCGGCAAGCGCAGTGGCAAGCTCTGCGGTCAGCGATTCGGGATTGGCCTCGCAGGTAAACTCAACAGGCTTGCACCACGCAGAGATACGCCGGGCAAATTCTACCAAACGCTCCCCCGCCAGCGACGGCGTGCCGCCGCCAACATAGACGGTGCGGATCTGTGCAAGCGCGCCTGCGTCGCCAAAAGCATCGAGGCGCGCATACAACTGCTCAAAATAGGTATCGAGCGCAACGCTCATGTTGCACGGAGCAAAACTGCGTGAGTCAAAGTCACAGTACCGGCATTTTTGGGCGCAAAACGGCACATGCACGTACAGCGCGGTAACGGCCACCGTTAGGCCTCCAACGGATGAGCGGGCACCGACTCGCCGGCGGCAAGTGCGGCCTCACAGGCCACCACATCGTGCTCGATATCATCGACCAGTGCCATGAACTCCTCGTATGTGGAGCAACGCACCACCTGAGCGCGCCAGGCGGCAGCATGGGGCATGCCCTTTAGATACCAGCTTGCGTACGTGCGGGCACGCGACATGAGCGGCAACAGCTCGTGCGTGAGCGTCAGGTGCTCGCGCAGGGCATCCAGGCGCTCAACCGAGGAGCGAGAAGGAACCGGCGTGCCATCGAGTGCAAGGGCTCGGGCATCGCCGAACACCCATGGATTGCCGTAGATGCCGCGCGCGATAAACACCGCGCTGGCACCCGAGCTTTGCAGATGCTCAGCAGCGTCCTCTGCCGAGAACACATCGCCCGAACCGATAACGGGAATCTCGACGGCGTCGGCCACCTCATCGACGACCGACCAATCGGCCTGGCCCGTATAGAGCTGCGTGGCGCAGCGACCATGTACCGCCACCGCGGCGGCCCCTGCTCCCTCAAGCATCTGGGCAAACGTCGCGGCGTTGCGGTCTTCGGCGTAAAAGCCCTTACGGATTTTTACGGTCACGGGCACATGCGCCGCGCCCACCGCCGCCTCGACGATCTGCTCGGCCAGATCGGGAGTGCGCATAAGCGCCGAGCCCTCGCCCTTGGTGACGACCTTGCGAGCCGGGCAGGCCATGTTGATATCGATCAGCGACAGGCGATCGCCCACACGCTCCTCGACGGCAGCAACAGCGCTCGCAAACTGATCGGGCTTGGAGCCAAAGAGCTGCACGCAGATCTGCTGCTCCTCATCGGCCGGCAGTACCAGGCGCCACGTCTTATTGCTGGCATAGGCAAGGCCCGCCACGCTCACCATCTCGCTATAGGCAAGATGGGCACCGCGACGGCGGCACATGATGCGATAGGCGGGATCGGTCACGCCCGCCATGGGAGCCATAAGGAACGGCTGCTCGGCATAGGCGCCAAGCAACCGCTTGCTGTATTCAGAAAGTGCCATGGACCTACTCGTCCACCTTGAGAATCGCCATAAAGGCCTCCTGCGGAACCTCGACCGAGCCGATGGCCTTCATGCGCTTTTTGCCCTCTTTCTGCTTCTCGAGCAGCTTGCGCTTTCGCGAGATATCGCCGCCATAACACTTGGCCAGCACGTCCTTGCGGCGCGCTTTGACGGTAGAGCGGGCAATGATCTTGTTGCCGATGGCGCCCTGGATAGGCACCTCGAACAGCTGGCGCGGAATGATTTCCTTGAGCTTGTCGCACAGACCGCGGGCCAGGCCATAAGCCTTATCCTTGTGCACGATAAACGACAGCGCGTCCACCTCGTCGCCCGAAAGCAGGATGTCGAGCTTGACGAGCTCGGAGGGGCGATATTCGTTGAACTCGTAGTCGAGCGATGCGTAACCCTTGGTGTGGCTCTTAAGAAAGAAAAAAA
>CANNPG010000161.1:0-3806 GCA_947507375.1 uncultured Collinsella sp.
CGTTCGAAGATAGCCATTGTTAAAAGAATCGATGACCTCGCCGATCTGGTCCTCGTCACCGTAGGACACGATGGTCTGATACAGACCGTCGAGCCTGGTATAGAGCTGATCATCGGTGAGCACAGTTTCTTCCTGGACCACCTCGGCAGAATCGTCCTGCTTGGTATCGTCCTCAGTCGCCTCGCCCTTTTGGCGCGTGGGGAAGGTCGTCTGCGCGGCCTGGCCAAACTGGTCATAGAAGCCAGGCATGACACCCATGGGATCGGCCGTCACGAACCAATACGCACCACCGCACACGACGGCAAGGACCGCGATGACGATGAGCGGCTTGGGGATATGACGCTTGTGCTTGTGATAGGCGTCCTCGTCGGGGTGCACCTTGCGCTTGGGTTTTTGAGCATCGTCATGCAGGGAAACGGGCGTGGGAATATCGACCTTGGGGATACCGAAATCCTTATCGAAAGCCGGCAGCACGCAGGTCTCGTTAGGATCAGCGGCATCCGAAAGCACCGCAGCGGCAGAGGCCGGCGCATGCGGCACCTCGGTATCGATCTGCTCTTGCGTTAGGCGCGGAAAGCCCGCCGTGCGGCCCGCTGCCAGGTCGGATGCGGCCGCGTCCTCGGAGAGGATACCCGGAGCGGGGCGTCCGCATTTGGGGCACGTACGATCATGCGGAGAAAGACGGGCACCGCAGCCCTCACAGAACACGAACTCGGTGTGCTCGGGACCATCGCCCGGACCCACATAGGCGTTGCAGTAGGGGCAGAACGAGGCGCCGTCCTCGATAGTCTTAAGGCAATGCGGGCAGATCACGGCATCCTCTTTTCGAAGCAATTCAAACAATCGAGGTTAGAGCATAACATCGCCACGGCCCCACAGGAACAAGGCACCAATTCAACATCGCCAGGGCGCGTAGCTACTTCTTCTTTTTGCTTGGCATCGAGACTTTGATGCCTTGGGCGGACTTGGTCACACGAGAGCGCTTAGCTCCGGTACTCTTCTTTTTCTTGGGCTGGGCCTGGCCCACGCCCTCGAGTGCGCGGGCCTCGGCCTCGCGAGCGGTGCGATCTTCGCGGCGCTGCGCCATGTCGGCGGCGACGCGCTTGGCAAAACGCTCGGCCGTCGAACCCGTCGAGCTCACCTTGCCGCCACCGCGACCCAGGCGGACGTGCACACCGCGGCCAAAACCAGTTGCGGCATGACGACGACGCGGCTTGAGCGAATCCATCATCGTGGCGAGCTTAAAGAACACCGAGCAGGTAAAGACCACGATGACAGCCAAGATAACCATCTGGCCCATCGACAGGTTGGCAATAGAAAGCAGCCCCGGGAATCCGATAACGCCCACCAGGATGCCGGCGACTACAAACACAAAGAGCACCACACGTAAGGGTGTGAGCGGCTGCGAGATGCGCCAGATCAGGCTGACGCTCGCCGCGCACGACGTAAGCAGGCACATCGTAGACAGCGTGAGCTGGCTAAAGCCAAACACGCGCGCCACAAAGATATCGAGCGCCGCAGCCAAAATGACCGCAATCGACGCCGGCAGTGCACGCTTGAGTACGTTGGTCAAAAACGCACCCTTCACGCGAGCATTGTTGGGCTCCAGGCCCAACACAAAGCCCGGCGCGCCGATGCAAAAGAAGTTGATGAGTGTCATCTGGATGGGCTCGAAGGGGTACGGCGGCAGCGCAATGCACAGCGCCGCCAGGCCCATCGAGAACAGCGTCTTGGTCAGGAACAGCGAGGCCGAACGCTGCAGGTTGTTGATGGAGCGACGGCCCTCGGCCACCACGGCGGGCATCGAGGCAAAGTCGTTGTCGACGAGTACAATCTCGGCCACATTACGCGCGGCATCGGAGCCGGCCGCCATGGCGACGGAGCAGTCGGCTTCCTTGAGCGCCAGCACATCGTTGACGCCGTCGCCCGTCATGGCCACGGTGTGCTCGCGGCGCTTGAGCGCCTGCACGAGCTCGCGCTTCTGCTGCGGGGTCACACGACCAAAGACATGGTAGCGGTCCACTGCGGCATCGAGCTTGGCAGGCGTATCGAGCGTCGTGGCGTCCACATAAGCGTCCGCCCCCGGCACGCCCACCACGCGCGCGATCGACGACACCGTACGCGGGTCGTCGCCACTGATCACGTTGAGGGTCACACCCTGCTCGTTAAAGTAGCCGATGGTCTCGGCCGCCGAGGTACGAATCTCGTCGCGGATGGTCACAAAGCCCACGGGCTCGGCCTCGCCCACCATATCGCCATCGGGTGTAAAGCCGTCCACGCGCGCCACCACGAGCACGCGGCAGGTATCGGCAAGCTCGGCGACACGGTTCTCGACCTGCGAAAACACACGCTCCGAAAGCACAAACTGCGCGGCGCCCATCACATAGGAGCCCTGCGCAAACGAAGCGCCACTCCATTTTTTAGACGACGAGAACGGAATGACCGACAGCGGCTCAGACACCTCGACCGGGCGATCGGCGTAATAGTTGAGCAGCGCCTGGCAGGTCTCGTTGGCATCGGCCGAAGTCGCACGTGCCACGTTAGCCAGCGCAAAATCGAGCACTGTGGTATCGACGGGAACAGCCGCCTCGTCCGAGTCCACGCCAAAGCCAACACCCTCAACAGGCAGCGGGTAGGTGCCCTCGACCTCCATGCGGCCCGACGTGATGGTGCCCGTCTTGTCCAGGCACAGTACATCGACGCGAGCGAGCGTCTCGATGCAGTAGAGCTGCTGCGCCAGCACCTTGCGGCGGGCCAGGCGCACCGTGGCGATGGCGAGCACCGACGAGGTCAGCAGCACCAGGCCTTGCGGGATCATGCCCAGCAGGGCGCCCACCGTGGACAGCAGCGCCGACGAAGGCACATGACCAGCCAACAGCTCGGAGAAGCACCACGAAAGCGCGCTATCGCCCGGGGTTCCCGCTGCATCCCACAGCTCGCTCACGCTCGAGGCAAACAACGCCAAACCGAGCGGGATCATGATGATGCTCGCAAAGCGCACGATGGCGTTCAGCGCGTTCATGATCTCGGAATTGACCTTTTTGACGTACTTGGCCTCGTTATTAATTTTGGCCACGTAGTTGTCGGCGCCGACATGGATCACGCGGGCGCGCAGCAGGCCCGAGTCGATAAAGCTGCCGCTCATGAGCTCGGAACCGGGCTGCTTCTTAATAAGGTCGCTCTCGCCCGTCAGCAGGCTCTCGTTCACGAGCGCCTCGCCGGAAACCACCACGGCGTCAGCGGGAATCTGGTCGCCGCGCCCCAGGCGGATGATGTCGTCGAGCACGATCTGGTCCAAGTCGAGCTCCACCTCGGCACCGTCGCGCACCGCGATGGCCTTCTTAGAGGTCAGCAGCGTGAGCTTATCGACCATCTTCTTGGACCGCATGGACTGGATGACGCCAATAGCGGTATTGAGGAACACCACAAACAGGAACGTCAGGTTCTTAAACGAACCGGTCAAAATGACCAGGAACGCCAAGATCACGTTGATCAAATTGAACAGCGTGCAGAGGTTCTCGATGATGAGCTCTTTGACCGACTTGGTCTTGAGCTCCATGTTGCGGTTGATCTTACCGGCGGCGATGCGCTCCTCGACCTCGGCGGTCGAGAGTCCGCGCTCGATATCCGTTGCTGCCATACCACGTCCCATCACGTCGCGTCGGTATAAGAAAAACCGTCCGGACCATGCGAGGTTCGGACGGTCTTACGTTCGATGGTGCCCCATGTTGGATTCGAACCAACGGCCTTCTGCTCCGGAGGCAGACGCTCTAATCCCCTGAGCTAATAGGGCCAACGTTTGGCAT
>CANNPG010000162.1:0-3764 GCA_947507375.1 uncultured Collinsella sp.
TTCAATTCGATCGTTCTCTCTTAGTACATCGGTGTTCTCTCTTCTTGTTGTATTAGCTCGGCCTCTTCGGCGTTCAAACGCGAGATGGAGATATGCTCACGTCCATGCTCAACACGCACGCCACCTTCTTTGAGCAAGACATCGTAAAGGCTCTCGCACTCAAAATCGTGCTCGATAAGCGATGGGCACAGGGACAGGTTAACGTGAGCCGTCTCGATTGACGCCGGCTCGCCCTCAATAAGTCGAACGCGCTGCATGCGAAGCAAAGGAGCGCCTACAGACACCCCAAGCTTGTCGGCAAGTGCCTCATCCGCCTCGATGGTCCCGGTAGAAACCAGACGAGAAGAGGGGTGCAGGCCGGCAGTCCGCACAGCATCGGAAAAGTTATACGTTTCCTGGAAGATGTTCAGCGGCTTGGGAGGACACACATACGTACCCGATCCGCGTCGGCTCTCGAGCGTTCCACACGAGATGAGCCGCGTGATACCGGCGCGCAACGCCGTACGCGAAACGCCAATCTCTTCGCACAGCACGCGCTCGGCCGGTAGGCGATCACCGCCGGCAAGCTGATGGTGCTGGATATACCAAAGAATTCCCTCAACAGCACGATCTTTGGGGGGAATTGCATAAGATTCGCCTGCCATTGCACAGACTCCTCATTCAGAAACGTATGCCGCCAAAATTAGGCCAGCCCTCCCATGGCATCAAATTCGGCCTTGATCTTCTCGGCGACATTCCGATACGACTTATATAGACTTGAATCGCGTTTAACTTCGTCGGTCATAACGGGAATCTCTAATTTGGAAACCTCGTCTTTTCCCGTCTGAACCGCCACAACAACGCCCATACCAAGACACATATTACGCTTGGCAGCATTTATTTTCGCCGCCTTGGCGGGATTTACCAGGATACGCTGGGCAAATTCCTGTTTTGAGGCCACTTCCTCGGCCTCCGGATCGCCCGCCTCGGCTACTTCGCACTGCAACACGTCCGCATAGTCAAAAATCTTCGGCTCGCCGCCGCGCTGATGCACGGCCCACTTGCGACGCGTGGCATCCTGGTAGATAGCCGGCAAAAACGTAAACCGCGGCGGGTCCAAAATCGTATCCGTGATGGTAAACACATCGAGATCAAAGGCATCCTGCGGGTTTTTCTTCTTGAACAGCCCCATATCAGCCTCCCGTACTAGCATTAAACAACTCAAGCCGAATATAGCACCAATTTCAAGCTCATCCTTTAGTAGATCGGTGCGCGGCGTCTATGGCTCGCCCAGCGGAAGAGTTTACGGACGAGGGCCGGGGTGCCTGCTTTGTTTTGAGAGGTGGGCTTCGCGAACTTCTCAAAACAAAGCAGGTACCCCGGCCCCGCCGGCAAATAGCGGACGCTCCGCATGCAATCTATGCAAACAAACAAGTGCGCTTAACTATATTCGGTAAGGTCAAGCACACTGCCCTTCACGATAAGCGCCGGCTCCAGAACGACCTCTTCGGCACGTCTACCGCCCCTACCGGCAAGACGCTTGGACATGCAGCCAAAAGCATGCTCCGCGAGGACACCGGGGTCCTGCTCAATCGCGGTCAGCGCCGGCTCAAAGAGAACGTCGGCCGCCGAGTTGTCGTAACTCACCACCGAGATGTCGCCCGGGATGCTCTTCCCCATCTCGTGCAAGCGCTTGAGCAAGCCGAGGGCAATGTTATCCGAGCTTGCGAACACGGCGGTGGCATCGGTTGCGAGCACAGCCTCCGAGGCCTCGTATGCGCTCGGAATGTAGTACTCGCTCTCAAACTCCAAACGCGCGTCGATGGGCAGTCCCACCTCGCGCAGTGCGCGCTCATAGCCAGCAAGTCGCTTGCGGCCCGTATTGGAGCGACGCGCGTTAACCAGACAGGCGATGCGACGGTGGCCTTGCTCGATCAGATACCGCGTGGCCATGTAGCCGCCCATCTCGTGGTCGAACATCACCTTGTCGCACTCGAGCCCCTCAATGGCACGGTCGACCATCACGGCAGGGATAGGCAGATGGCTCACTTCCTCGCGCAGGGCGCGATCGTCGGAGAACTCGTCGCCCACGACCAGGAACACACCATCGACGCCGCGCGTCACCAGCTGGCGCAGCAGTTCCAAATCGTCATCGGCGCTTCCACCCGAGCTGGTAATAAAGAGCGCGTAACCGTCCTCGCGGCAGCGCTTTTCCAAGCTGCCGGCAAGCGAGGCAAAAAAGCGGCTCTCGATATTGGGAACGATAAGGCCCAGTGTGCGCGACTCGCGCATGACCAGGCTGCGCGCAATCTGGTTAGGAACATAGTGGTTGCGCGCCGCGACCTCCTTGATGCGCTTGCGGTTTTCTTCCGAGATGCGACAGGGCCGATTATTGAGAACAAGCGAGACCGACGAAGGGGAAAGCCCCACCTCCTGGGCGATCTGCTTGAGGGTGACTTTGTTGGCCATCTCGCTCCTTCCGGGTTTACGCGCAATCTCTTGAAAGTATAGCGACTGCCCATCTACCTCGGTGATAAACACTTTACCAATCCGGTGGACGGCTGTTTTATCGCCGCCAGCGCACCAAATCCGTCCAGGTGGGGTATATTGCAATCGATTGATGACAACAACCACCAAAAGGCGGATATTCGCATGCACGAGAACGACTTTTTTAACGAGGACCTGCTCTGCGCGCTCGCTGGCGTTGCCGGCGAGGACAACGTACTCATGAGCGAGCCCATGCGCGAGCACACCACGTTTAAGATCGGCGGCCCGGCCGATGTCTTTGTCACACCCGACACCGAGCAGGGCCTCGTCGCCACGCTCGACACCTGTTATCGCTGCGATCTGCCGCTCACCATCGTGGGCAACGGCTCCGACCTACTCGTCGGTGACAAGGGCATCCGCGGCGTCGTCGTAGCGCTGGGCGAAGGCCTCTCCGACATCACCGTCGATGGCACGCACGTCACGGCGGCAGCCGGCGCCTTGCTTTCCGATGTCGCCGCGGCAGCAGCCGAGGCCGACCTCACCGGCATGGAGCCCATCTCGGGTATCCCTGGATCGGTCGGCGGCGCCTGCTACATGAACGCCGGTGCCTACGGTGCCTGCATGGCCGATGTGCTGGAATCTGTACGCGTCTACAAGCCCGCTCGCATGCTCGACGACGGCACCCGCGGCAGTGGCAATATCATCGAGTTCGATGTCGACGAGCTCAACCTGGGTTATCGCAAGAGCCGCATCGCCGACGACGGCTTCATCGTGCTTTCGGCCACCTTCAATCTCGCCCCGGGCAACGCCGCGATGATCAAGGCCGACATGGACGACTACCGTCAGCGCCGCGAGGACAAGCAGCCGCTCGACATGCCGAGCGCCGGCTCCACTTTCAAGCGCCCCGAGGGCCACTTTGCCGGCAAGCTCATCATGGACGCCGGCTTGCGCGGCCACGCGGTCGGCGGTGCCCAGGTGAGCGAAAAACACTGCGGCTTCATCGTCAACGCCGACCACGCCACCGCAGCCGACGTCGACGAACTCATCCGCCACATCCAAACAACTGTCAAAGACCAATTCGGCGTAGACCTAGAACCCGAAGTCCACCGAGTAGGCGAATTTTTATAAAAAGAAGGCCCCGAAAGGGGCCTTCACTTTCTTTATATCAGACAACCAGTCCGGTGTGTCGCGCCCCGAACCCGAGAGGGCCGCGTGCCCGCCCGCAATTTATTTGATTGATCGCGAGTTCCGCACGCAAAGAAGGCCACTTAATGTGGCCTTCGTCTTGCGCAGGACTG
>CANNPG010000163.1:0-3759 GCA_947507375.1 uncultured Collinsella sp.
CTTCGAGCTCACGGGGCCCATGGATATCGATTGGTTGTGTTCTGCTTTAGATAGGTGTCCGGTTTAATCCGCTCGATAGTGCGACCCGAGACTTTCGGTTCGCTTGCGCATGGCTTTGACCATTTCCGTCGACAGCTGAATCTGCGACTGTAGGCGGGCGAGGGCTGCGATCTCGCTGTCATCGGCATGCGGCTTGCTCAGCGCCATGGCCTTGTCTTGCAGGCTTTCAAGCTGTTGCAGGGCCTCGGATAGGCCTGTTTCGGTCCTGTTGATTATGCAATAGGTGCTCATCGTGTGCCTAAGGCTGTGTGTCAGGCGATCGGCATCTGTTGTGGCAATGCCGTACTGGGGGAGGGTGATATCCGTCTTCAGGGCCGCTTCAGGCTCTTTCTGCGCTGTGAGGGCTGCCGATGCGCCCGCGATACGTCCGAATACGATGCCGTTGGCGCTTGACAAGCCACCAATGCGGTCGGCGCCGTGCATGCCGCCTGTCGCCTCGCCGCAAGCGTAGAGGCCCTCAACGCCCGTGTGCGCGGTCTTATCGATCTTGATGCCGCCGTTAGCAGCGTGGGCATACATCGCAACGCGCATCTCGTCGGTCGGCGCGATGCCGTGCTCGTCTTGCAGCCAGGTGGCAAAGGTCTGCACAAACTCTGGGACATCCTCGCGGGGGAAGTCGTAGTGGAGTGCCAGGCCTTCGACACCTGCCTGATCGATGACGAGATCGATAGCGCGGGAGGCCAAGCGTGACGTGAAGGGACCATATCCAGAGCGCTGCTCGAGCAGGTCGTCCAGCTTGTCGTCGGCAATATCTACCGGCTGGTCTACGTGCACGTTGCGCCAGGTTTTCTCATTGAAGACCAAGTTACGCCTGGGCTCGATGAAGCCGGGCATCATCTGCATGAACTCTATATTAGTAAGTGTTGCGCCGTGCGCCAGCGCGATGGCCTGCGAGGAACTGAGCACATCAGCCGACGTAAGGCTGCGCTCGAACAGGCCGCCTGTGCCACCGGCTGCGATGACCGTGGCCTTGGCAGCAAAGGGCACGATTCGATTTTCGGTAAGGTCGTAGAGTACGGTTCCGGTTATTCTGCCGTTCGTGTCCTCAACAAGGTCGATAAGCTCATGGCGGGGGAGCAGGCGTATGCCGAGCGACTCGATCCAGGTCGTCAGAGCGTCCTCAAGGGGCTTGCGGGTGAGGCCGCGCCACATGCGCGTCTTGTGGTCAAAGCAGGGGATAAATTGCTTTTGTTGAGCACTCTTGGCGCTTTGCGGACGCTGGAGCTCAACGCCCAGGTCTTGCTCGAGCCAGTCAATCGCTTGGGGAATGCCGTGGACGAACGCTTGGACGAGTTCGGGGTCGGCAACGCCGCCGCCGACGGCCAGGATGGTGTCGATGAGGTCCTGCTCGTCGTCTTCGTTAACGGGTCCGATAAGCCCTAGGCCCCAGGTTCCGGGGAAGAAGCTCGATCCACTCATAGTCTTGCCGGCGCTTGCCACAGTGACGGTTGCACCCGTGCGTGCCGCTTCGATGGCGGCGCAAAGGCCTGCAATGCCAGATCCAATTACCAGTACATCAGTCGATTCCATCGGATTCCTTTCTCGTCCGGCGCATTGTCGCACGGGTGATCGGCAATGGGGCCGCAAAGACTCGGCAAATCGGTAAAGGGCAAATATGGCAGGTGGGCGTCATGGACGCTCTGACGCTCCATCTCATCACATCTTGTATTTCGCCCCAACTGATATATCGGCATTAGCTACCCTGCGACAGCGCAAACAAAAAGAGCCGCTACCTGGGTGGGTAGCGGCTCCAAAGCTCAACTATATGAGCATCGCGCGGGCGCGATTAGGCCTTGAGGGCCTCCTCGACGGCGACAGCGCAGGCGACGGTGGCACCGACCATGGGGTTGTTGCCCATGCCGATGAGACCCATCATGTCAACGTGCGCAGGCACGGAGGAAGAACCGGCGAACTGGGCGTCGGAGTGCATACGGCCCATGGTGTCGGTCATGCCGTAAGAGGCAGGGCCGGCGCCCATGTTGTCCGGGTGCAGGGTACGACCAGTGCCGCCACCAGAAGCGACGGAGAAGTACTTCTTGCCAGCCTCGAGGCGCTCCTTCTTGTAGGTGCCAGCGACGGGGTGCTGGAAGCGCGTGGGGTTGGTGGAGTTACCGGTGATCGAGATGTCGACGTTCTCGTGCCACATGATGGCAACGCCCTCGCGGACGTCGTCGGCGCCGTAGCAGTTGACGGCGGCGCGGGGACCATCGGAGTAGGGGATGGTCTCGACGACCTTGAGCTCGCCCGTGAAGTAGTCGAACTGGGTCTTCACGTAGGTGAAGCCGTTGATGCGGGCGATGATCTGAGCAGCGTCCTTGCCCAGACCGTTGAGGATGACGCGCAGCGGCTTCTTGCGAGCCTTGTTGGCGTTCAGAGCCAGGCCGATAGCACCCTCAGCGGCAGCGAAGGACTCGTGACCGGCCAGGAAGGCGAAGCACTCGGTGTCGTCGGAGAGCAGCATAGCGCCCAGGTTGCCGTGGCCCAGACCGACCTTGCGGTCCTCGGCGACGGAGCCGGGAACGGTGAAGGCCTGGATGCCCTCGCCGATGATGGCGGCAGCCTCAGAAGCGGACTTGGCGCCACGCTTGACAGCGAGAGCGCAACCGAGGGTGTAGGCCCACTCGGCGTTCTGGAAGGCGATGGACTGGGTGTTGTTGACGATCTCACGCGGGTTGAAGCCCTTGTCGGTGCAGATCTGCAGAGCTTCCTCGAGGGAGGCGATGCCGTTGTCGGCGAGGCACTTGTTGATCTTGTCAGCGCGGCGCTCGTAACCTTCGAACGTAACAGTCATAGTTATTTCCCTCCCTTTCTACTCGTGAACCGGGAACACGCTGGCGACGGAGTGAGTCTCCTCGTCGGTGCGCGGGTCGATGTACTTGGCAGCATTCTCCCACTGACCATAGTGGCCCATAGCGCCAGCGATGGCCTCCTCGGGGGTCTTGCCGGCCTTGACGGCGTCGGTGAACTTGCCGAGGTTCAGGAACTCGAATGCGATGATCTCGTTCTTGTCGTTGAGAGCCATGCGGGTGACGTAGCCCTGAGCGAGCTCGAGGTAACGAGCGCCCTTGGCCTTGGTGCCGAACATGGTGCCGACCTGAGAGCGAAGGCCCTTGCCGAGGTCGTCGAGGGAGGCGCCCACGGGCAGGCCGCCCTCGGAGAACGCGGTCTGGCTGCGGCCGTAAACGATCTGCAGGAAGATCTCGCGCATAGCAACGTTGATGGCGTCGCAGACGAGGTCGGTGTTGAGGGCCTCGAGGATGGTCTTACCGGGAAGGATCTCGGAAGCCATGGCGGCAGAGTGGGTCATGCCCGAGCAGCCGATGGTCTCAACGAGGGCCTCCTCGATGATGCCGTCCTTGACGTTCAGCGTGAGCTTGCAGGCGCCCTGCTGAGGTGCGCACCAACCCACACCGTGCGTAAGACCGGAGATGTCGGAAATCTCCTTAGCCTGGACCCACTTGCCCTCCTCGGGGATGGGTGCGGGGCCGTGGTATGCACCCTTGGCAACGGGGCACATGTTCTCCACTTCCTGTGAGTACTGCATGCCTCTCCTCTCTATCGTGTTGGCGTCCCGTCTGGGGGTCGTGGCTGGCGATTGCCGGGCGACCCTTCGAAAGGGACATGACATGCAGCCCCTATAATACCGCGAAATGCACGGAATATTCGGCGAACGGCTCAGTTTTCGTAGCGAGAAGTCCG
>CANNPG010000164.1:0-3729 GCA_947507375.1 uncultured Collinsella sp.
TGTTCTAAGTTTCATGTTGTATTATCTTTAATGACGATTCTCGCAGTTTGGTTTGAATACGGACGGAATTGGCCCCTTAAAGGCAAAAGCGCACTGTATTTCACCGCAACTTATCGAGGGGATGGGTTTTAGATACGGCCAAGGTCGTAGGATTGGGCGGCTGCCTCGCCGGCACAGATGAGGTTGGTTGTGGCTTCCCGTGGTTCGAGCGCCTGGTCGAGGGACATGGGTTTGCGGCAGATCGGAAGCACCAAGTCGACGCCCTGCCCATACACCGCATCGAGGTTGTCAGCGCGACCACCCACGACGGCAACCACCGGTTTGCCATATCGCTTGGCGCGGCGAGCCACACCAACCGGCGCCTTACCGGCGGCGGACTGCTCATCCATATTGCCCTCGCCCGTTATGACCAGGTCGACATCGCGCACGCGCTCGTCAAACCCCACGAGATCGAGCACCGTCTCCACACCCGAGTGTAGCTCCGCGCCGAGCGCCAGCAACGCCGCGCCCAAGCCACCGGCAGCGCCCGCGCCGGGCACGCCGAGCACCGATCCAAATGTCCGCGCACCCTCGGGTGTGCGCAACAACCCTTGGGCCCGCGCCTCGAAAATCGCTGTATCGAGCAAGCGACCGTAGCCGACCATCCAGCTGTCGCACCTGCTCAGTGCCTCGGCATCATCCGCCGGCAGACCCTTCTGTCCGCCGAACACCGCAAGCGCGCCGCGACGCCCTACGAGCGGATTATCGACATCCGAAAGCACAACAATACGAGTGCCATCCAAAGCCCGAAGCGCTGGCGCCAAATCAACGCTCGCCACCCGCTCAAGTCCGGCAAGACCGGGGGCGACATCGCAGCCCTGGTCATCGACCACACGCGCGCCCAGCGCCTGCAGCATGCCGGCGCCACCGTCGTTGGTGGCACTGCCGCCCAGACCAATATAGATAGTCTTTGCCCCGGCGCGAACCGCACGGAGTATCAGCTCGCCCACGCCATAGGTCGAAGCCGCAAGCGCCGCCGATTCCGTGCAGGGTGAATACCCAATACCCGCCGCCTCGGCCATCTCAATTACAGCCGAGTCGCGCTCGTCGTCCACCAGCATCCGGGCAGACACGCGGTCGCCCAAGGGACCTGCAACCTCGCAGATCACAATCTCACCGCCGCACGCGGCAACGGCATCGAGCGTTCCCTCGCCACCATCTGCCAACGGCAATGCGCGCACCTCGGCATCGGGCCAAACGCGGCGCACGCCTTCGGCAACCGCTGCCTCCGCCTGCGCGCTCGAAACGCTGCCCTTAAAGGAGTCGATCGCCAGCAGCACACGGCGGGGCCGACGGCATGCAGGACCAAAGTCAACCGCCGTGCCAGCATCCTCACCGGCACCTGCAAGCGCTGCGGCGTGAGCGGCGTGTGCTTCAAGATCGGCCCCACAACCGCAATCAGCGCCGCCCGCTCCGCGCAGACCGCCAAAATAGCTACTTAGCAGCTCGCGGCATTCATCCGCCAGGACCCCAGCCGTCACGTTAAACCGATGATTCAGGCGCGAATCGGCATTCAGGTCATACAGCGAACCCAGCGCGCCCGCCTTGGCATCAGCCGCGCCATACACGCAGCGCCCCGCGCGCGCGTTAACCATAAGCCCCGCACACATGCAGCATGGCTCGAGCGTCACGTAGACCGTGCAATCGGAAAGGCGCCAGCGACCGAGCGACCGAGCGGCAGCGCACAGGACCGCGAACTCTGCATGAGCCGAAGGATCCTGATCGAGCTCGCGCCGATTGTGCGCCCTCGCGACGATCTCGCCGTCGCGCACCACTACGGCTCCGATGGGCACCTCGCCCACCGCCGCGGCGGCGCGCGCCTCGGACAGTGCCTCGCGCATGAACTTCTCGTCGATTTCGGTGATCGTCATCGTTCGCCTTCCCTGTTGCAAATTCAAAACGATGCTATCATTACGACTCACGGAGAGATGGCAGAGCGGTTGAATGCGGCGGTCTTGAAAACCGTTGAGCGCGAGAGCGTTCCGGGGGTTCGAATCCCCCTCTCTCCGCCACTTCTAGTGATGCACCGGCGTCATGGTCCGCTCAAACAGTGCATCGACCACGTCGGCTATCTCAGGTCGACGCTCAAGATCGTGGCCCGATTCCCACCATATCGTGAAAAGTCGAATAATACCGCCGGCGACAAACTCAGACGTCGTCTCGAGTGACACGGGAGCCAGGGCATCCTCGGCAAGCACGTTCATCACACGCTCGCGGATGGAGCGGGCAATGCGGTCGCAAATAACATTGGTCAACATGCCCGACATGCTGCTTGCCAAAATGTTATCCATGAGCCGCTCGTGCGTCAGAATCAAATCCATAGCATCGTCCAAAATCGCGTGCCGAAGCGCGCGCACGTCCTCGGCAGACACTGCACCGGCCTCATCGGGCTGTTTTTGCGGCAAACCCGACATAAGCTCATCGATATAAAAGGCAAAGTAATCGTTCTTGTCGCGAAAGTGCTTGTAGAACGTCGTACGGCGAATCATGGCGCGGTCGCACAGCATGGCAACCGTCAGGTCCTCAAAACGATGCTCCTCGAGAAGCTCGGTGAAGGCATCGAACAGGGCGCGGTAGGTTTTCTTAATGCGAAGGTCCACTGGTATCGCCATCCTCAGGGCAAAGACAACACTCGTCAATCTGTCGCATATCTTACACCTGTACCTCGCGCGCTTTGCCCCGGTGCCGGCCCCGCCGAAAACACAACGCTTACCGGAAAGTTCGGCACGGCAAAACGTTGCGGGTATACTAGTAGCGTTATACCAACGGCAGCTGGCGCATGCCGCCGCGGCCATTCGAAACGGAGACATCATGCTTCCCGTCATCATCGGCATCGTTGTTGTCATTGTGATTGCCTGCGCCATCGCCGGCATCTACAACAACATGGTCACCAAGCGTAACCGCATCGATAACGCCTGGCAGAACATCGATACGCAGCTGCAGCGCCGCAACGACCTGATCCCCAACCTGGTCGAGACCGTCAAGGGCTACGCCAAGCACGAGCAGGAGACGCTCTCCGCCGTGATCAGCGCGCGTAACACCGCCGTCAAGGCCACCACGCCCGAGGCCAAGATGGAAGCCGACAACGTGCTGACCGGTGCGCTGCGCCAGCTCTTCGCCGTGGCCGAGGCCTATCCCGATCTTAAGGCAAACACCAACTTTACGCAGCTGCAGGCATCGCTCGAGGATACCGAAAACAAGATTAGCTATGCACGCCAGAGCTACAACGACTGCGTGCTCAGCTACAACAACGCCATTCAGACGTTCCCGGCTGTCATCTTTGCTGGCATCTTCCAGTTTAAGGAGCGCCAGGGCTTCGAGGCCGCCGAAGCAGCCCGCCAGGCCCCGACCGTCAAGTTCTAGTAGTTTGGCAGCGCATCCTTAATCGGCCAAATGCATAAACCGCCCCGTCGAATGCATACTTCGACGGGGCGGTTTCCTTTTTCGCGAAGGTCCCCCTCTAAGCGCCGTGCATTTTTAGGAGTATTCAACATAACCAAGAGCTTCGGGCGCCACGATAAATGCCAAAGACCGCGAATATCCCTGCAAATCAAACGCTGTCAGCCCATAACCCCGCCCATCATCCGTAGAAAACATCGAGAAATCCCGATTTTTTGCCCGAGGTCGGTATGCAGGGGCCTTCGATTGCAGAATACTCGCAAAGATGCACGTCGCCACCGCCCCCACATG
>CANNPG010000165.1:0-3723 GCA_947507375.1 uncultured Collinsella sp.
TGACTTACAACACCGAGAACGAGAAGGGCTATATGGCCCAAAACCCGGGTATCGTGCCGATTCAATTTGCCGAAGGCGAGGGCTTTAAGCAGGAGGTCACGGCAAACGTCGGCTGCCGCAAGGGCTCGGATAAGCTGCTTAAGCTCATCGACAAGACACTCAAGGGCATTAGCCAAGAGGAGCGCGACCAAATGTGGGACGCGTGCCTCGACCGTCAGCCGGCATAGGGAGGCAGCATGAAAACCATCAATCGCCTGGCCTCCTTTATCAAGGCCGACCACCGTTACGTGTACCTGGGCACGAGCGTTATCGCGGCGCTCGGCCTGGCGTTTAGTCAGCGCAACCCCACGCCGCTGAGCTTCTTGGCCCCCACCGGTATCTTCCAGGATTGCCTTTGGGCGATTCTTTGGGCCTGGCTCGTCGTGTCGGCGGCGGCGCTGGTCACCAAACTCATGCACTGGAACGACTATCGCGAAACGTCGCCGTTTGCTTCCGAGCGCTTCCGTCGCGGCGCGCGCCTGGGCAGCTATGTCGTCGTTGCTATTGCGGCGATCTTCTTTGTCGACCGCTGCGTCATGTCATTTATCGACCTGGTGCAGGTGAGCATTGTCTCGGACTCCAACCCCAGCGACTTTTTGTCGAGCCTGGTCTACATGACCTACAAGAGCGGCGACTTCTTTATCCGCGGCATCGAGATCACCATCGCGCTTGCGACCTTCGGTACCGTCATCGCCTTTTTCCTGGCGCTGCTCTTTGTGTTCCTGCGTATTCAGACCTTCGATCGCGTGGATAGCGATCTCACGCGCTTCTTTAAGAGCATCGGCCGCGGCCTTGCGACCGTCTACTCTACCATCGTGCGCGGCACGCCCATGATGGTTCAGGGCTTGCTCATCTATTACGCGGGCTTCACCGTTTTGCGCGGCATGGGCTTCGAGACCGCCCAGGCCAACCAGATTTGGAGTACCTTCACCGCCGGCCTCGTCACCATCTCGCTCAACTCCACCGCCTACATGATGGAGGTCCTGCGCGGCGGCATCGAGTCCATCGATCCCGGCCAGGCCGAGGCGGCGCGCTCGCTGGGCCTGTCGCAGTGGCAGGCTATGCGCAAGGTCGTGTTCCCCCAGGGCATTAAAAACGCGATTCCCGCACTCACCAACGAGCTCATCATCAACATCAAGGACTCGTCGGTGCTCTCGGTCATCGGCGTGTTCGACCTCATGTACGCCACCACCACCGTCGCCGGCGTGTACTACCGTCAGATGGAGGTCTACTGCGTGGCGCTCGTGGTTTACCTGATCCTGACGCTCGTGGCGAGCCGCCTGCTCGAGGCCTTTGGCAAAAAGCTCGGCGCCGAGGCCCCGGCAACGCTGCCCAGCTCCAACTAGGCTCAAGACGAGGAGAATCATCATGGCAGATACCGCCACTACCGGCACCGCGGCCGCCGCACAGACCAATGAGCCGCTCATCCGCGTCGAGGGCCTGCGCAAGAGCTTCGGCTCGCTCGAGGTGCTCAAGGGCATCGACCTGTCCGTTAACCCCGGCGAGGTCGTTACCATTATCGGCGCCTCGGGCTCGGGCAAGTCGACCTTCCTGCGCTGCCTCAACCTGCTCGAGACCCCGGACGCGGGCCACATCTGGTTCCACGGCCAGGACCTCACGGCCGAGCGCTGCAATATCAATAAACTCCGCGAGGACATCGGCATGGTGTTCCAGGGCTTTAACCTGTTCAACAACATGGACGTGCTCGACAACTGCACGCTTGCGCCCGTCACGCTCAAAAAGATGAGCAAGGCCGAGGCCGAGAAGGTCGCGATGGAGCATTTGACGAGCGTGGGGCTCGAAAAGTTTGCGCATGCCGCCGTGGGTCGCCTGTCCGGTGGCCAAAAGCAGCGCGTGGCCATCGCGCGCGCCCTGTGCATGAATCCGCAGATCATGCTGTTCGACGAGCCGACCTCCGCACTCGACCCCGAGATCGTGGGCGAGGTGCTCGAGGTCATGCGCAAGCTCGCGGCCGACGGCATGACCATGGTCGTCGTCACGCACGAGATGGCCTTTGCCCGAACCGTGTCCGACCGCGTGGTCTTTATGGACAAGGGCGTGGTGCTCGAGGACGCCGCGCCGGCCGAGCTCTTCGGCAACCCCAAACACCAGCGCACTCGCGAGTTCCTCTCTCGTTATCTCGAGGACAAATAACCGACCGCAAACGCTTATGTGGCAGGGCCGCTCCGGTGGGGCGGCCCTCGTCATCACAATCGAAAGGATGTCATGGCCGAGGTTTGGCGCTTCTTTGCGCATGAGGACGATTTTGCCGATTTGGACGAGGCTGGCGCGTGCGAACGCCTGGGCCGCGTGCTGTCGTTTCCGACCGTCTCGAGCATGGATGCCGAGGCGGTGAACTGGCAGTCGTTCGACGACCTGCGCGCCTATATGCAGCAGGCGTGGCCGCGCGTGTTTGCGGCGGGCGAGGTCGAGCTTGTCGACCATTCGCTGTTGGTGACGCTTGCCGGCAGCAATTCGGCTCTTAACCCCGTCATGCTCATGGGTCACATGGACGTGGTCCCCGTGGTGCCGGGTACCGAGGCCGACTGGACGCATGCCCCCTTTAGCGGGCACGTGGACGACACCTACATCTGGGGCCGCGGCGCGATTGACATGAAGGACCAGGTCGCAGGTATTCTCGAGGCTGTCGAGTATGCGCTGGCGCACGGTTGGCAGCACGAGCGCACGCTGCTCCTGGCCTTTGGCCAGGACGAGGAAACCACGCAGTACGGCGCAGGCGCCATCGGCCACGCGCTCGAGGAGCGCGGCATTGAGCTTGAGTACCTGATCGACGAGGGCGACTACCGCATCGTTTCGGCTGCCGAGTACAGCGCGAGCGAGGGTTGGCTCATGCACGCCGACCTCTCGGAGAAGGGCTATGCCGATATCGTGCTCAAGACGAAGAGTAAGGGTGGACATTCTTCTAACCCCTACGGCGGCACGTCGCTCGAGGTGCTCAGCCGTGCCATCACCGCAATCTGCGATATCGAGTGGCCGACGCGCGTGACCGACTTGCTTGCCGCCCAACTCGTCGAGTTGGGGCTCTACACGGCCGATGAAATTGCCGCCAACGGGGGTGCCATCGTTCGCGATTGCCTTGCCAGCAAGAAGCTCTATCCGCTGGTGACGACCACCTGCGCGCCCACGCAAATCGAGGGTGGCAGCACCGGCGCCAACGTAATGCCGCAGGATATGTGGGCCAACATCAACTTCCGTATGCTCGAGGGCACGAGCGTGGCCGACGTTGTGGCGCGCTGCCGTGAGGCGTTTGCCGGGGCGGACCTTGCCGGTCGTGTCGAAGTGGAGCTGGGCCCCGGCAGCTCCGAACCCTCGCCGTCCCCGCGCATCGGTGGTCCCGGCCTCGAGGCGGTTCGCTCCGTCGCCGCCCGCTATTTCCGTAATCCAAAGGGGACGGAGGAAAACGGATTATTCGAGCCAGTGGCAATTGTGCCCTCGACCGTGATCGGTGCGACCGACGCTGCCAACTACCAGCACATTTGCCCTGAGTGCATTCGCTTCTCGGCCTTTGTGGTTGATGACGAAGAGTGTGATCGCGGCGTTCACGGCACCAACGAGCGCATCACCCGCCGCGCCTACCTCCAAGGCATCCGCTTCCTCGTCGCTCTACTCCAAACGCTCTAGAGCGTGACAAAGCGACAGTCCCTTTGCTAGCCGTTGGGGACG
>CANNPG010000166.1:0-3721 GCA_947507375.1 uncultured Collinsella sp.
AATTATACTGATTCTTGATTAATTAGAGAGTAAGATTGTGTGTAGCTTGATTAACACTTAAGCAAGTTTTATCACCGTTATTGCTCCGAAGGATATCGAGTGGCTAAGAGGACAACCGAGCTCGAATGCGACTCCCCGAGCAGTCAATTTGGGACGGGGCTTTTTTGACTACCCTCCCCCTGTAGAAAAATCCCTAACGCAGTTGCGGTGAAATAGGGATTGTTTTTGCTGGTCAAACCGCAAAACAGTCCCTATTTCACCGCAACTTTTTGGTGGCCTTTTTGGTGGCACTCAGCGCCAGGGGTCGGCTTCGAACATTGGCTCGCGCTCGGGGCGGCGATCGCTGTAGGGATCGTAGCCGTCATCGTCCTCGTTCTCGGCACGGATGCAGGGGTCGCACGGCTTGGGCGCCGGTTTCGGCGCGGGCCTTGGTGCGGCGGACGCTATCTCAGCCGCCGGTGCGTTCGTCTTGTTCTCGTCTTTCATCTGCATAGCTCCTTGCATCGCATCCGTTCAACATTATCGATTGTCGCACGAAAAAGGGCGGCGGACCCAATTGGATCCGCCGCCCTTGGCGTTTAGAGACGGCTGGCAGATTTTAAGACATGTCCCATAAATCTACTCGGCGTCGGGGACCTCGTAGGTGGCCGCCGGCGTGTTGTCGCACACGACGGTAAAGCCGCCGTCCTTGTCGGCATCGACCGTCACCTGATCGCCCTCGCGCACCGTGCCGTCGATGATAGCGGCGGCGATGGCATCCACGACCTCGCGCTGAACCAGACGCTTGAGCGGACGGGCGCCAAAGACCGGGTCCAGGCCGCCCACGGCGAGCATCTGCTTGGCCGCCGGGGTGATGGCAAGCGTCATGCGCTCCTTGGCCAGACGTGCACGGACGTCGGCGAGCTGAATATCGACGATCTTCTCGATCTGCGCCATGCCAAGCGGATGGAACACCACGATATCGTCGATACGGTTGAGGAACTCGGGGCGGAAGGTCTGAGCCATGGCCGCGTCGACCTGATGGCGCATCTCCTCCTCGTCCTTGCCGGAAAGCTCGGCAATAGCCTTGGAGCCCACGTTAGACGTCATGATGATGATCGTGTTCTTGAAGGACACCTGGCGACCCTGACCGTCGGTCAGGCGGCCGTCGTCGAGCACCTGCAGCAGCACGTTAAAGACATCCGGATGGGCCTTCTCCATCTCGTCGAGCAAGATCACGGAGTAGGGGCGACGGCGCACGGCCTCGGTGAGCTGGCCGCCCTCGTCGTAGCCCACGTATCCCGGGGGCGCACCGATCAGACGCTGGACGCTGAACTTCTCCATGTACTCGGACATGTCGATACGCACAAGCGCGCGCTCGTCATCGAACAGGCACTCGGCCAGCGCCTTGGCGAGCTCGGTCTTGCCCACGCCGGTGGGGCCCAGGAAGAAGAAGCTGCCGATGGGCTTGTCCGGATCGGAGAGACCCGCACGGCTGCGGCGCACGGCCGCAGCAACGGCGGAGACGGCCTCATCCTGACCGATGACGCGCTTATGCAGCTCGCCCTCCAGGCCCTTGAGCTTGTCGAGCTCGCCCTGCATCATCTTGGACACGGGCACGCCGGTCCAGGCGCTCACGACCTCGGCGATCTCATCGGAGGTCACCTGTTCGTTGAGGCCCTCGCCGTCCTGCTGCTTTTGCGCCTCGAGCGCGGCCTCGGAATCCTGAATCTGCTGCTGCAGGCCCGGAATCACGGAGTAGCGCAGCTCGGACGCACGACCCAAATCGCCGTTGCGCGTCGCACGCTCCTCCTCGCTCTTGGCCTCGTCAAGCTGGCTCTTAAGCTCCTGCACGTGGTCAATGGCGTTCTTCTGGTTGAGCCAGCCGGCCTTTTGCACGTTGAGTTTTTCCTGGACCTCGGCAATCTCCTGGCGCAGGGCCTCCAGACGCTCCTTGGAGGCGTCATCGGTCTCTTTCATGAGCGCCTGTTCCTCGATCTGCAGCTGAGTGAGCTGACGCGTGGTGGCGTCGATCTCGACCGGCATGCTGTCGAGTTCCATGCGCAGGCGGCTTGCCGCCTCATCGACCAAATCGATGGCCTTGTCGGGCAGGAAGCGGTCGGCGATGTAGCGATCGGAGAGGTCGGCAGCTGCCACGAGCGCGCTATCGGTGATATGCACACCGTGGAAGATCTCGTACTTCTCCTTCAGACCACGCAGGATCGAAATGGTGTCCTCGACGGTAGGCTCGCTCACCATAACGGTCTGGAAACGACGGGCGAGCGCCGCGTCCTTCTCGATGTACTTGCGGTATTCGTCGAGCGTGGTCGCGCCGATCGCGTGCAGGTCGCCACGGGCGAGCGCCGGCTTGAGGATGTTGCCGGCGTCCATGGAACCCTCGGTGGCACCCGCGCCCACGATGGTGTGGAGCTCATCGATGAACAGGATGACCTTGCCCTCGGACTTTTGCACTTCCTTGAGCACGGCCTTCAAGCGGTCCTCGAACTCGCCGCGGTACTTGGCGCCGGCGACCAGCGCGCTCATGTCGAGCTCGATAAGGTCGCGGTCGCGCAGGGTGCTCGGCACGTCGCCGGCCACGATACGCTGGGCGATGCCCTCGACGATGGCCGTCTTGCCGACGCCCGGCTCACCGATGAGCACGGGGTTGTTCTTGGTGCGACGGGACAGGACCTGGATGGTGCGGCGAATCTCATCGGTACGGCCGATGACCGGGTCGAGCTTGCCGGCGCGGGCCAGATCGCAGATGTTGCGACCGTACTGCTCCAGTGCCTCAAACTGGGTCTTGTCCTCGGCAGATGTCACGCGGTCATCGCCACGCAGCTCCTCGTAGACCTGCTCGATGCGCTCCTTGGTCACGCCGGCGTCGCGCAGCACGCGGCCCGCCTCGCCCTTGTCCTCGGCAAGTGCCATGAGCAGATGCTCGGTCACCACAAAGCTGTCGCCCATCTTGGTGGCCTTCTTCTCGGCCTTTTCGATGACGCGGACGAGCTCGTTGGAAAGACCCATCTGCTGGCCCTCGCCGGAAACCTTGGGCGCATGGTCGATGGCATCCTGCGTGGAGCGTGCGAGCTGGGCCGGGTCGGCGCCGATGCGCTCGATGATCACGGAGATGTTGCGCTCGCCGGCACCGAGCAGGGCAGACAGCAGATGAATCGGCTCCACCGCGCCAGCCTGCGCGTCGGCAGCCGTGCTCATGGCGGTCTGCAACGCCTCGCGCGACGTCATTGCTAGCTTATCGATTCTCATGGAATCACCTCTCTTGGGGCGGCCGCCCTACGGGGCGGCTTCACGTTGTTCGAGAAGTATTGTTGCCAGCTTTGTACGATCTTATACATAAATCTAAGTCTCTATATATAAGATTTTCTGAGTGATTGAAAGATAGGGAGCAGGTGCGCTCACCCGCTACGGCCTCGTCCCCTTACTATCTCAATCTGTAACATCTAGCGGCTGTTTATGGCTCTAGATGTTACAGATTGAGATGAAATGACCAGCGGCACCCGTTTATCTAAATCTGTAACATCTAGTCAGCAAATAGAGCTCTATCTGTTACAAATCGAGACGAACAGAAAACACCCGGATCAAAAATCTAAATCTGTAACACCAGGCCCACTTTTAGCGGCCAAGATGTTACAAGTCGAGACAAACCAAGGACCACCACAAAGGTGTCTGTGAACTGCCTCCCATTTCTTGGACATCGGGAAATGGGAGGTTTCCATGAGTA
>CANNPG010000167.1:0-3706 GCA_947507375.1 uncultured Collinsella sp.
AACCTGTCCCTTTTTGGCAGGTTACTCGGCGCTCTTGAGGGCGCAGACCATGTCGATCTTATTGAGAGTTCGGTTGGTGGCGAGGTTGACGATAAACGTAAAGCCGAAGGACAGCACCACGGCAAGCACATAGCTCAGCGGCTCGACTTCAACGTCAAAGTACAGCGACGGCATCTGCAGGATGTACGTAAAGCTCTCGGCCAACGCACCACCCAGTGGAACGCCCAGCGCGGCACCAATCGCCGTGAGGATCAACGTCTCCTTGTTGACGTAGTGGTGCACCTCGCCACGGCGGAAGCCCAGCACCTTGATGGTCGCCAGCTCGCGTTCGCGCTCCGAAATATTCGTATTAGACAGCGTAAACACCACCACAAACGACAGGCACGCCGCCATAAAGGTCACGAGCACCACGACGGAATTGATAATAGTGAAGTTCGCCTCAAAGTTCTCCCAATGCTCGGCCGTGCTCGAAATCGAAAGCCAGCCGTCACTCTTAAGCTTCTTGCTAAACGCAATCTGGTCGGTCGACGAACCCTTGAGCAGCGCAAAGATGCCATTGAGGCGAACGCTGCGCCCAAACGCGCGCTCATAGGTGCTCTGCGTCATGTAAAGCGTGTTGCCCAGATAGTTGAGCGAGATGTCGCTGACCTTGACCTTGGCGACGTTGAGCGACGAATCCTGGACCTGCGCCGTGTCGCCCGGCTGAATCCCAAGAACCAGCTGTGAACTCTTGCTCAGATACACGTCTCCGTCACGCAAAGACAGTGGCTCTTTGGACTCATCCTCGAGACGCACGTAGTCGTCCAGGTCGTTCGCGCGGTCATCGGGCACCACAATCAGCTGCACGGTCTCGCTCTTGCCGCCAAATGTAAAGGTGACGTTGTCGGTCATGATCGGCAGCGTCGAAGTTACGGTCACACCGGAATCCTTGACCGCGCTTCGCTCGTCGAGCGCCGCGCACGTCTGCGTAAAGTCATCGGGATTGGCAACCGCCAGCAAGTCATAGCGCGTGATATGCCCGTACTGCTTGGGCGAAAGCGCGACCGACGTATCACGAATGCCCATGCCGCAAATCACAAGCGCCGTGCAGCCGGCGATGCCAAAGATGGTCATAAAGGCACGCTTTTTATAGCGGAATAGGTTGCGTGCAGCGACCTTGTTCAAAAAGCCCATGCGGCGCCAGATAAAGCCGATGCGCTCGAGCAAGATGCGCGAGCCGGCACGCGGGGCCTTGGGACGCATGAGCGAGGCTGGGGTCTCGGCCATCTCGTGGCGGCAGGCGATAATCGTGGCACCCACCACGCCCACGGCAAACAGCGCCACCGAGACGATTGAGGACACAATGTCGTACGAAAGCAGCATCTGGGGCAGCGAGTACATGTCGTCGAACACCGTAAACAGGAACAGCGGCAGGCCCACAAATCCGATGATATTGCCGAGCACGCCGCCGATCAGGCACGCCCACAGCGCATAGTCCACATATTTGGACAGGATGCGCTCGCGCGAGTAGCCGAGCGCCTTGTACAGGCCAATGAGAGTGCGCTCCTCCTCGACCATACGCGTGGCGGTAGTGAGGCTGATGAGCACGGCGACGATAAAGAAGATGAACGGGAACACCGTGGCGATGGCCTCAATTGACGAGCTATCGCTCTCCACGCTCGAGTAGCTTGCGATATTGCCGCGGTCCTGGATGTACCAGGTGCATTCTCCCAGATCGGAAAGCTCGGCGCGGGCATCGGCAAACTGCTGGTCGGCGGCGGCACGGCGCTGGTCCAGGTCGGCCTGCGCTTGCACGCGCTCCTCGCTGCCCTCTGCCATGCGGTTGATGTTATCCTGCTCGATCCCAAAGAGCATGGCGGCCTGACGCTCGGCCGCATCCAAGCTTGTCGGCGTGTCGACCGTCAGCTCCTGAGCGCGCGCCTTCTCACGCTCCTCGCGGATCTTCTCTATATTGCCCTTGACCTCATTGATCTTTGCCGCGTAGGCATCCGAATAGGAGTTGAGATCCTTGGCCCCCTCGACGATCACGTGGACAGCGGAGTAGGAAGAAGATGTCGCGGCGTCCTCGCTCACATAGAACTTATAGTCCGCCGCCGAAGCAGCGCGAAAGGCGTTGACTGTCGAGTCGGAGCTCACGTCGGTGGGATCGAGGACCTCGGCCGTAATGGTGTAATCGCCCGCGGCAAACTGATCCTTGGCGCTTTGGTTCGACGAGCTCGCGTCATTGGCGGCAAAACTCACCGTATCGCCGAGCTTTTTGCCCGAAGCCTTCAGGAACTTCGAAGTCACCGCGACCTCATCGGCGCTCTCAGGCAAATCGCCGTTCACGAGCACCGGCTGATCGATGTTCTCCTTGGAGAGACTTTGCACGACCACGCGCTCGCGCGTTGTGCCCACGGCGGTGTAGGCGGTCTCGGTGTAGATGCCCTCGGCCGTCTCGACGCCGTCGACCTCTTGGATAGCCGAAAGATCGTCGCGCGTAAAGCCATAGGTCGACTGCACGTTAATGTCATAGACACTCTGCTGGTCAAAGTAGGCGTCAACCGAATCGCGCAGATCCTCGCAGCCCGCCTTAAGGCCGCACATCACGCTCACGCCAAGCGCGGTGATGACCACGATTGACAAGAAGCGCTTAAGACTGCCTCGGATTGTGCGGTAAATGCCACGGCGAAAAATCGTCGGGACCATATCGTTTGAGCTTTGAGCAGTGCGGTAGGTCGCGAACTCCCAGTCGCGGTCTGCATGCTCCGTATCGTGGTTTTGGCTGTTTTGGCGATCTTGGTCCATGGGCGCTACCACTCGATCGTCTCGATAGGCACGGGATTTTGCTGGACCGTCTCGCTCTCCACGCGGCCGCTCTTAAAGCGGATCAGGCGATCGGCCATGGGCGCCAGCGCGGAGTTATGGGTGATGATGATGACCGTGATGCCCTGCTTGCGACAGGTGTCCTGTAGCAGCTGCAAGATCTGCTTGCCGGTTTTGTAGTCGAGTGCGCCCGTGGGCTCGTCGCACAGGAGCAGCTTGGGGTTCTTGGCCAGCGCGCGGGCGATGGACACACGCTGCTGCTCGCCGCCCGAAAGCTGCGCCGGAAAGTTAGCAAGACGGTCGCCCAGGCCAACCTGACGAAGCGTTTGCTCGGCATCGAGCGAATCGGGGCAAATCTGCGCCGCAAGCTCGACATTTTCGAGCGCCGTCAGGTTGGGGACCAGATTGTAGAACTGGAAGACAAAGCCGACGTCGGCACGGCGGTATTCCACGAGCTGCGCCTCGTTGGCGGAGCTCACGTCGCGCCCGTCCACCGTCACAGTGCCGGAGGTTACCGTATCCATGCCACCCAGGATGTTGAGCGCCGTAGTCTTGCCGGCACCCGAGGCGCCCAGGATAATGGCGAGCTCGCCGCGCTCAACGGTAAAGCTCGCGCCGTCGAGCGCGTGAATGCGGGCATCGCCCTCGCCGTACGCCTTGATGACGTCTTTGAATTCGATATAAGCCATCGATTAATTCCCATCTGGTCGGATAACTCTTTAGTATTACCCATTTCGCACCCACCAAAAAGGGACAGGTTTATTTTGGCAGGTTTTATATGGGGAAATGGCAGCTATAAATGAGGCGCCGGGGAGGCAGAGAAATCATCGACGGAGTCAGGCCGACCGCCAAACACAACGCACGCATCTCAATCTGTCAGCCAAATCATTCGAACAGCTGT
>CANNPG010000168.1:0-3680 GCA_947507375.1 uncultured Collinsella sp.
GACGATATGGTTCTCGGAGAGAATCGAGGCGATCGTATCGCCCGAAGCACCATCGGGAATGGTCACCGTAACCTGCTGACCAGCCGTAACCTTCGTATCCTCACCGGCAAAGAAACCCTTGACGGCCGGCACGACAAAGAAAGCGATCGCGGCAAGCGCCAACACGGCGACGACGCCACCGATAATCATAGGCACCGGGGAGCTTTTCTTTTGAGCACCGCGACGAGCATGCGTGTTGTAGCTCGAGCGGGTCGCCGGAGCAACGCCATGCGAACCACGAGCGTGATGCGAATGCGATTGGGGGGCCTGCGTTCGCTGGGTAGGTGCCTGCTGCTTAAAGCGGGTGCCGCCTGCTGGCTGGGCCGTACGAGCAGTGGGCTGCTGAGCCGCGTGAGAAGCCGAATGCTGAACCGAACGAGCAGAAGGCTGCTGACCCGTCCGTTGAACAGATTGGGCCGAACGAGAGAAGGACTGCGCCGGGCGAGCGGCAGGCTGAGCTGCGCGCTGCGTCGGCTGTGCCGGACGCTGGCCAGGCTGGGCAGGGCGCGACGCCGGCTGCTGTGTACGATTCGGCTGGCGCGGATCGGAAGCACTAGGCATGCGAAACCTCCTCGTTTTTACGATCGAGCCACGTCTGCAAAAACAGGCTGGCGGCAATCATGTCGATCTTGCCCCTCATCTGCTTTTCGTTGAGTCCCTGCTCGCGCAGGATACGCTTGGCCTCTTGCGAGGACAGACGCTCGTCCTCAAACTCCAACGGAAGATCGAGCTCGTCGGCAATCTTTTGGGCCACGGCGGCGACGCGCTCGGCCTGGGGGCCGGGCTCACCGGCCATGGTCAAGGGACGTCCACTTACCAGGATATCGGGCTCATAGTCCTCGACTAGGTAGCGAAACGTCTTTGCCATGCCAGTGACCTCGGCAGCAGGAAGCACCTTGACAGGCATCGCCATCTTGCCATCACGGCTCGAGACGGCAATGCCAATCCTGGTCTCCCCTATGTCCAGCGCGAGCGCGACCACAGCGACAACCTAGGTTCTTAGGCGCCGAGCGCGGTCTTGGCGGCCGCGAGGGCATCGGCGATACCGGCAGCGTTCTTGCCACCGGCCTGGGCCATGTTGGGACGACCGCCACCGCGGCCATCGACCAGGCCCGCGATCTGCTTGATCACGTTGCCGGCGTGGAAACCGGCCTTCACGGCGTCATCGGAGCCGGCGGCGAGCAGGGCCGGGGTGCCCTTCTCGGTCACGCTGGCGACGACGCAGGCGACGGGGCCGGCGACCTTCTGGTGCACGGTATCCCAAACGTTGCGCAGGTCTGCGGCCTCGAGACCCTGAAGCTCAGCGACAACGAGCTTGTAACCATTCAGCTCGACAGCGCCGTCGATGGCACTGGAGATCGCATCGGAGGTGCCACCGGTGAGCGCCTTCTTGAGCTTGCTGGAAGTCTCGCGCAGCTCGGCCTGCAGGTTCTCCACGCGGGCGGGGACCTCGTCGACGCGACACTTGAGCGCAGCGGCGGCGGCGTCAACGAGCGCCAGGCGGTCGGCCATGTAATCGAGAGCGCCCTTGGAGGTCACAGCCTCAATGCGGCGGACATTCGAGCCCGTGGAGGACTCGGAAATAATCTTGAACAGGCCGATCTCGGCGGTATTGGCGGCATGGGTGCCACCGCAGAGCTCGCGAGAGAACGGCTGGTCCTCGGCGCCTACGGAGACGACGCGGACGACGTCGCCGTACTTCTCGCCAAAGAGGGCGACAGCACCGGCGGCCTTGGCCTCGTCGATGCCCATAACGCGGGTCACGACCGGCTTGGAAGCGAAGATCTGCTGGTTGACCAGGTCCTCGACAGCCTTGAGCTGCTCGGAGGACAGAGCCTCGAAGTGCGTGAAGTCAAAGCGCAGGTGCTCGGGCGTCACCAGCGAGCCGGCCTGAGAGACGTGCTCGCCCAGGACCTGCTTAAGGGCGGCGTCGAGCAGGTGCGTGGCGGTGTGGTTGCGGCGCAGGAAGCCACGGCGCTCGGCGTCGAGCGCGGCGGTAACAGCGGCACCGACAGTCAGCGTGCCATCGGCAACGTGCGCGACGTGGGCATACAGGCCGTTGTGGTTCTTGGTGTCGGCAACGGTCAGAACAACGCCCTCGGCGGAAAGCTTGCCGGCATCGCCCTGCTGACCACCCATCTCGGCATAGAACGGGGTGCGGTCGAGCACAACCTCGACGTCCTCGCCGGCGGCAGCGGACTCGACGGACTCGCCGTTGCGCACGATGGCGACAACCTTGGCGCCCTCGATCACATCGTTGTCATAGCCGTCGAACTCGGTCGCAGCGACCTTGTCGGAAAGCTCAACCCACACGTCGTTGAAGCTGCCCCAGGCGTCGCCCTTGGCATTGGCGCGGGCGCGGGCCTTCTGGTCCTCCATGCAGGCAGTGAAACCGTCCATGTCGACGTCGTGGCCAGCGGTGCCGGCGATCTCGACGGTTAGGTCGATGGGGAAACCAAAGGTGTCGTGCAGCTTAAAGGCAACATCGCCCGGAAGCACAGCGCCCTCGGCAAGCGCTGCCAGTGCCTCATCCAGGTAGACGCGACCGTTGTCGAGCGTCGTGGAGAAGCGCTCCTCCTCGGAGGCGACGATACCCTTGACGAGTGCGACGTTCTTGAGCAGCTCAGGATAGGCCTCGCCCATCTGAGCGTTGACCTCGTCGATGAACTTGGTCAGGAAGGCGCCCTCGATGCCCAGCAGGCGACCGTGGAACACGGCGCGGCGGAGCAGGCGACGAAGGACGTACTCGCGACCCTCGTTACCGGGCAGGATGCCGTCAGAGATCATGAAGTCGACGGCACGGGAGTGGTCGGCGATGATGCGAAGAGAACGGCTGGCGCCGGAGTAATCGTCGGCGTCATAGGTCTTGCCGCTGATCTCCTCGCCCAGCTTGATGAGGTGCTGCATCAAATCGCCGTCGTAGTTAGCAGTCTTGTGCTGCATGATAGCGGCCATGCGCTCCAGGCCCATGCCCGTATCGAGGTTGCGGTGCGGCAGCTCCGGCATGGAACCGTCCTCCTGGCGGTCGTACTGGGTAAACACGAGGTTCCAGAACTCAAGGAAGCGGTCGCAGTCGCAGCCGGGCTTGCAGTCGGGGCTACCGCAACCGACCTCCTCGCCCATGTCAAAGTAGATCTCGGAGCACGGACCGCAGGGGCCGGTGGGGCCAGCGGCCCAGAAGTTGTCGTCCTCGCCAAGACGCGAGATGTGGTCCTCGGCAACGCCCAGAGAGCGCCACACGTCGTGGGTCTCGTCGTCCTCGGTAAAGACGGTGAAGTACAGGCGGTCGAGCGGAAGCTTGAACTCCTTGGTGATGAGCTCAAAAGCCCAAGCGCAGGCCTGCTGCTTGGAGACGCCGCCAAAGGAGAAGTCACCGAGCATCTCGAAGAACGACAGGTGACGGCCGTCCTCGCCGATGCAGTCGATGTCGTTGGTGCGGACGCACTTCTGGCAGGAGATAGCGCCGATCTCCTTCATGGTCTTCTTGCCCTGGTAGTACTCCTTAAACTGGTTCATGCCGGCGTTGGCAAGCAGCAGCGAAGGATCGTCGGGGACGAGAGACGACGAAGGCTACAGCTTAAGACCGCACTCCTCAAAGAAGTTGAGGAACATAAAGAGAAACTCAGTCGTAGTCCTAAAAA
>CANNPG010000169.1:0-3676 GCA_947507375.1 uncultured Collinsella sp.
CGTAAGCGCTATCGTCGTCTGAAGGGTCACCGTCAGCAGCTCACCAAGCTGAAGATCGTGAAGGTCCAGGCTACCTCCCGCGCCAAGAAGGCTGTCAAGGCAGAGGCTGAGGCTGTTGCCGAGGCTCCCGTCGCCGAGTAGATTACACTCGTAACGAAAGAGTAGGTATACACAATGGCACACAAAAAAGGACTCGGTTCCTCCCGTAATGGCCGTGACTCCCGCGGTCAGCGCCTTGGCACGAAGCGCTATGCCGGCCAGACGGTAACCACGGGCACGATTCTCGTCCGTCAGCACGGCACGCACATCCACCCGGGTGAGAACGTTGGCCGTGGTAAGGACGACACGCTGTTCGCGCTGGTCGACGGTACCGTTGAGTTCCACAAGGGTATCAAGCACAGGGTCAGCGTACGCCCGCTCGCGAACGCGTAATTCACCCTTCATAGAGCACATATGTGGGAGGCACTTGAGTTTTAGGATTCAAGGGTCTCCCTCTTTTTGTAGGAGGCGATTCTGTTGTCACAGTTCACCGATATCAGCCGCATTAACGTGTGCGGCGGCGACGGCGGAGCCGGATGCATGTCGTTTAGGCGCGAGGCATTTGTTCCCAAGGGCGGCCCCGATGGCGGCGACGGCGGTCGTGGCGGCAATGTCGTCATCCAGGCCGATGCTCAGCTGTCTTCGCTGATCGATTACCGCTTTAAGCATCACTTCCGCGCCGAGCGCGGCACGCACGGACAGGGTGCCCGTCGTAACGGTAAGAGCGGCGAGGACCTGATTCTCAAGGTCCCTATGGGTACCGTGGTGCGCGAGCTCGACCCCGAGACGCAGACCCCGATGTTCGAGATTGCCGATCTGGTGCACGATGGCGAGCGCGTAGTCGTGGCGCCCGGCGGTGCCGGCGGCCTGGGCAACACGCACTTTGTGACGTCGGTGCGCCGCGCGCCCGCGTTCGCTCAGCTGGGCGAACCGGCCGAGGAGCACTGGATTGAGCTCGAGATGAAGCTTATGGCCGATGCCGCGCTCGTGGGCTTTCCCTCGGTGGGTAAGTCATCGCTCATCGCGCGCATGAGTGCCGCCCGTCCCAAGATCGCCGACTACCCGTTTACCACGCTCGTGCCGAACCTCGGCATGGTGCGTGCCGGCGAATATTCTTACGTCGTTGCCGACGTCCCCGGTCTCATCGAGGGCGCGAGCGAGGGCAAGGGCCTGGGTCACCAGTTCCTGCGCCACATTGAGCGTACGGCCCTGATCATGCACGTCGTCGACATGACGGGTGGTTTTGAGGATCGCGATCCGGTCGAGGATTACCACATCATCAACCGCGAGCTCGAGCAGTATGGCGCCGAGCTTTCGGAGCGTCCGCAGATCGTCGTCGCCAACAAGTGCGATGCGCCGGGCACTGCCGACAAGATTGCCGACCTTAAGCGCGCAGCGCTCGACGATGGGCATATGTTCTTTGCCGTGTCTGCTGTGACGGGCGCCGGCCTCAACACGCTGATGCTTGCCGTGGGCGAGCAGGTGGCTAAGCTGCGCGCCGAGTTGGCTGTCTCCAATGAGCCGGTCGTTCTGCGCGACGATGAATGGGAGCGCCGCCGCCTGCAGCGCGAGAAGCGTTTCCGCATTGTCCAGGAAGAGCCCGGTGCCTTCCGCGTGGTCGGTCGTGCCATCGAGCGCATGGTCATCCAGACCGACTGGGAAAACGAGGAAGCCGTCATTTACCTGCAGCATAAGTTTGCGCGTATGGGTGTTGACGACGCGCTCGAGAAGGCCGGTTGCCGTGCGGGCGACGAGGTTCGCATTTGCCAGCGCGCCTTTGACTTTGAGGGCGCTGAGGACTTCTCGGAGTACGAGGAGCTCGAGGATGCTGGCGAGGACGTTGCCGTTGAGGCCATTGACGTTACCGATGCTGCGGATGAGGGCGTCGAGGTTGTTGATGCGGCGGATGCCGCGGACGATACCGAGACACCGGAGGGCGAGTAAGCCATGTCGCTGCGCGGTGGAATCGGTCTGCCCGAGCTTCCTCTAGAGGACGGGCAGGAGTTTAGGCTCGGCATTATGGGTGGCACCTTTGATCCCATCCATTACGGGCACCTGGTGACCGCTGAGCAGGCGCGTGAGTCCCTCGACTTGGATGCCGTGCTCTTTATGCCGGCGGGCACGCCTGCCTTTAAGCTTGACAAGCCGGTGACGCCTGCCGAGGACCGTTATGCCATGACGGTCCTCGCCACCGCTGCGAACCCGGCCTTTTTGGCGAGTCGGTTCGAGATTGACCGTCCGGGTGTAACCTATACGGCCGATACGCTTCATGCCCTTCGCGACTTTTACCCGCCGCAGGTAAAGCTCTACTTTATTACGGGCGCCGACGCGATTATCGATATTGTTACCTGGCATGATGCCGAACGAATCGCTGAGCTTGCTACCTTTATTGCGGCGACACGACCGGGCTTTGATATCGATACGGCGCGTGCCCGAATCAAAGAGTCGGGGCTGCCGTTCGACGTGCGCTATATTCAGATTCCGGCGCTGGCGATCAGCTCGACGAACATTCGTAAGCGAGTTGCCCGCGGTATGAGCGTGCGCTATCTTACGAGCGAGTCCGTGCTCGGCTACATTCGCAAGCGCGGTTTGTATGTCGATCTGGGTCAAGAAGATTTTGAGTGATGGGGGTCTACGTTGTCGGTAGAGGATCAGTTTGAGGGCGATGAGCGCGCGCTGCTCAAGCGCATTCAAGAGCTGCTCGATGTTCGCATGAAGGATAAGCGCAAGCGCTATGTGCATTCGCTGGGTGTTGCCGAGACCGCACTTCATCTGGCCGAGGTCTACGGCGTCGACCGCTTTGATGCCGCTGCCGCCGGCTTGATCCACGACTGGGACAAGGTGCTTTCCGATGACGAGCTGGTCACGCGCGCTCTGCATTACGGCATTAAGATTGCCGGCTCTCCTTCTGCCGCGACGCCGCTTTTGCATGGCCCTGTTGCCGCCTATGAGCTTCCGCAGCTTTTCCCCGAGTTGTCGCCGGCCGTTTTCCAGGCTGTCGACCGTCACACCGTGGGTGCCTGCGACATGACGCCGCTCGATATGGTGGTCTTTGTGGCCGATGCCATCGAGCCCAACCGCCACGGCGACTATGCGCATGCGCTGCGCAAGATGGTGGGGGAGTCGACGCTCGATGAGTTGTTCTTCTCCTGTTTTGCGCAGGGTTTGGTCTATGTGATCCAGTCTGGGCGCTATCTTTATCCCACAGCTATTACGATTTACAACCATTACGCCCAGCTGCGCTAGCTCGGGCTGTCTAGAAAGAGGTATTCCATGGCCGACGAGACCATGACCGACGAGCAGATTCTTGAAGGTGTGGAGCACAAGAGCTTCGTCGCCACGTCCGACCGCACTGCCGCCTCGCTGTCCGCGAGCGGTGTCGCCGCCGAGGATGTCGCCCGCGCCGCCGCGCAGGCCGCCTACGACAAGAAGGGCGAGGACGTTCAGGTGCTCGACCTGACCGAGCTTTCCGACGTATGCGACTACTTTGTGCTTGCCACCGGTACCAACAACCGCCAGGTCGATTCTATCGTCGACGAGATCGAGGAGAAGGTCGCCGAGGCTTGCGGCGAGCACCCGTTCTCCATCGAGGGTCGCGAGCAGAAGACCTGGATGCTCATGGACTATGGTTCGGTTG
>CANNPG010000170.1:0-3651 GCA_947507375.1 uncultured Collinsella sp.
TCTGATAATTAATTATCAGACTGATAAGGTTTAGTCATGTAGAAATCGGCGAACGGCGAAGTGAAAACAAAGCGGTCGAGGACTACCTCCTCGACCGCATCGCACCCGCATTATCGGCAAACGAGATGAATCCTGCTTGCATCAAAATGCATGCGCAGAGTCTCACCCGCCTGCGGCAGCTCTTCCACGGGTACACTCACCTTATTCACCTTCCACTGCAGACGCGTGGGCGCATCAGCACGCGGCACGTCCAGCAGCACCAGCCGCTCAAAGCGCGAATCGCTCACACGGGCCACGTGCAAATCGTAGCTGTTGCGACCGCGCTCCGCGCGATTGTCAACATGGAAGTAGCTCGCACGAATACCGAGGTACGTCACGTTATCGGGAACCTCATGGCCCACGTTAAAGGTCATGCCCCAGTCCAGGGCTTCAACTTCCTGAGACCCGATCTTGCGCGCCCGGCTTGTGTTCTTGCAGCCCGTCAGGCGCAGTGCCGCCAGCGTCTGCGGACGGCGGACCACGTCCTCGACGGAGCCGATCTCCTCAACATGCCCGTCGTGCATCACGCAGACACGCTGGCACAGGCGGCACGCTTCGTCGATATCGTGGCTCACGTAGAGCACGGTGCGGTTGCATACATCGAACAGGTCGAGCATGTTCTGCTCGAGCGCGCTCTTAAGATAGGAATCGAGCGCGCTCATGGGCTCGTCGAACATAAAAATGCCCGGGTGCGCCGCCACCATGCGCGCGAGCGCCACGCGCTGCTGCTGGCCGCCCGAGAGGCGCGCGGGATAGCGGTCGGCAAAATCGGCCAGGCCAAAAATGCCCAGGTAGCGCTCGGCAAGCTGCTTGCGCGCGGCGGCGTCGCCCGCGTCCTTTACGCCGGCGCATACGTTATCGGCCACCGTCATGTTGGGAAACAGCTGATAGTTTTGGAACAGCAGGGCGCATTTTCGCTCCTGGGGCGACAGGTTGATGCCCGCCGCCGAGTCAAAAAAGGTCACGCCGTTGACGACGATCTTGCCCTCGCCGGGCGTCTCCACGCCGGCAATGCAGCGCAGCGTGCAGCTCTTGCCGCAGCCAGAGGCACCCAGCAGCGCCACACGCTCCTCACCGGCCTCAAGCTGCATATCGAGCATAAAACCCGGATAGCGCTTTTTAATATCCAGAACGAGTGACATGGCCTATCGACCTCCCTGCATAGCGGGCTCATCGCGCATGAGCTCAGCCAATGCCTCGCGATCGATACGCAGGGCATCGCCGCCCGCCGGGTCGAGCGAATCGCCCTGACCGGCGAGTTCTTTGGCCTTCTTGCGCTCCGCACGGGAAAGGCCACGCTCGCGGTACTTTTGCGAATGTGCCGTATACATGTTGATGAATAGGATGACCAAAAAGCTAAAGACGATCACGACGGCGACCCAAAAGAGGGCCACCGAGGTGTTGCCGCCCATCCACTCAAAGTAGATGGCGATGGGAATGGTCTGCGTAATACCGGCGTAGTTGCCCGCAAAGAACAGCGTGCAGCCAAACTCGCCCATCGCGCGGGCAAAGGCGAGCACCGTGCCGGCGGCAATAGAAGGCCAGCCAAGCGGCATCATAAGCTTGGTAAAGATGCGACGCTCGGACCATCCCAGCGTGCGCGCCGCATCGAGCATCTGTGTGTCGAGGCTCTCGAAGGCTCCGAGTGCCGTACGATAGACGAGCGGGAACGACACCACCACGGCAGATATCACCGCCGCGGGCCACGTAAAGACGATTGAGATGCCGTGCGCGATAAGCCACTGTCCAACACTGGTCGAGCGACCAAACAGCATAAGCAACAAAAAGCCGCAGACCGTGGGCGGCAGCACCATAGGGATGGTAAAGACCGAGTCGAGCAGGCCCTTGATGCGGCTCGAGGTACCCATAGTCTTCCACGCGGCGAACAGGCCCAGCGCAAAGGAGATCAGCAGGGCAAGGCCGCTCGTTTTTATGGACACCCAAAACGGGCGATAGTCGATGTCGCCCAAAAAGGAGGCCAGAAAGGTCAAGGGCCCCTGCTCATCCCGCAACGCGACAGACGATGCCTCTACCATTTGAGCGCTATCAAGCCAACGCGCGCCGCCCTTGGCATCACCCGAGGCCGATGAGATCACCACATAACGGTCCCCATCCGCACCGCGCTCGTCAAAGCCATAGGTATACCCGCCGGCATCAAACGTTGTTTCCGCCGTAACATACCAAGGAAGATCCACGTCCCCTAACTGCGCACCCCCCATGCAGTTTGCGCTGTCGAGCTTACAGACGAGGGCCTTGAGACCCGATACGCACTCGTTGTCCTGCGGATCCAATCCATACTTCTCGACCGCCTTGGGCGATATCCACACCACAACGCGATCGGCAGCAGGCGCCACTACAAGGTCCACGTCCTCGTCAACGGGAAACCGGTAGCCTTCAGGCTGGCCCTCCATGGTACGGGCGGTTCCCTTGGCCAACCGCTCAAAACCCTCAATTCCATAGGAAAGCCCATGAGCGGTCGCAGCAACCTGGGCCCCGTCCTCAGTGTCCCCAGCAAACGCAAACCCCGGCACCCAGCAAAGCGCGAAGATCAAAGCACAGGCGACAAGCATGCGGAATCTATTAAGCACGAAAAGCTCCAAGCGAATACGAGGACGGAGTGAAACACAAAACGATGGAATTATCGCGCCAAGCCGCACTACGCGGAAAGCTCAAAGCCGTACTTAGCCCAAATCTTCTGAGCCTTCTTGTTGGACAGGCAAAAGTCGATGAACGCCTTGGCTTCGTCGGCATGCTCGGAGCTCTCGGCAACGGCACCCGGGTACACGATGGGCTTGTGCGAATCCTCGGGGCACACGAAGGCCTCCTCGATGCCGTCGTAGCGGAAGATATCGGAGCTGTAGACAAAACCGGCCACGCAGTCGCCTGTAGAGACGTAGGCGGCAGCGGTGCCGACCTTATCGGCCAGTGCGACCTTGTCGGCGATCTCGGGAGCATACTCGCCGTCGTCGCCCTCGATGCCGGTGTAGAGGCCCACGGAGGCCAGCGCCTGGTTGGCGTACTTGCCGGCCGGAACGGTCTTGGCATCGCCGATGGCGATCTTGCCGTCCAGATTCGCGACGTCGGCAATGGCCTCGACCTTGGTGTCGGAGCCCTCGGCGCGAATGATCACGAGGTCGTTGACGAACATGTCCTCACGCGTGTCGGCGTCGACGAGCTCGGCGGTCTCAGCGTCATCCATGGTGCCCTTGGAGGCCGTGATGAGCACGTCGACCGTGGCGCCGGCACGCATCTGCTCAACGAGGTCGCCGGAGGCCTTAAACTGCGTGTCGGCAAAGGTGGTGCCGGTCTGGTCGGTGTAAAGCTCTTGGACCTCGGGCAGAGCCTTCTCGAGCGAGTTGGCGGCAAAGACTTGCAGCTCGACAGCTTTCTTGGAAGATGCCTTGGCAGAACCGGCATCGGATCCGGCCGGCTCGGACGTCTTGCTGCCCGAGCAGCCGGCAAGACCAAGGCCGGCAGCGGCGACAGCAGAAAGCGAGACGAATCCGCGGCGAGAAACCATATCGAACATATTCAACCCTTTCGGACCTTGTGCCCGGGTACCCCACCGCGGGCTATAATCTGCAATCAGATTATACTTTCGCGCGAATAATG
>CANNPG010000171.1:0-3648 GCA_947507375.1 uncultured Collinsella sp.
GTTCGTCTTCGATGATGATCCAGCTGCTGACGGTGGGTATCGTACAATCCATATGGCGGCATCGTTCGGGCGCCGCGTAACCGCTGGAGGGGTTTGCTATGAAAATTCCCGTAGATAAGCTGACCCGCGCTTTTAAGATGGGCGCGTCCGTTAAGAAGGATTCCGATACGCCGGTGCGCGTCTCGGTCTATCTGGATTCGTCCGCCTCGCGCTTTCTGGCCGAGACGGTGCGTGACGCCTTTGTGCCGCAGACGACCTCGGGCATTGTGCGCGTCGAGCGTCTGGGGGAGGAGCGAATTGCTCCAAAGACCGATACCGATGTGGTGCTGGTGCTCTCGTGTGGTTCCGACCGCTTGGAGAGTGCCGTGCAGGAGCTCGTGATCGCCGGTGCGCCCGTGTGCGTGCTTGCCGAGTCTGCTGTGGAGGTGCCGTTTATCGAGGAGTCCACGCCCATGCTCGGCGTGGTAGCGGCAACCGATAAGACGTATCTGCTCGAGACGCTTGCCCGCTGGATTCTCGATCGCACCGATAAGGAAACGGCTTTTGCGGCGAACTTTGCCTTCATGCGCATCGCGGCGGCCAATCGTATCATCACCTCGTGCGCGCTCACCAATATGGCGACCGGTGCGCTGGTGTTTTTGCCGGGTGCCGATTATCCCGTTATGGCGCTGGCGCAGGTGGGCATGCTCTTTGAGCTCGCTGCCGTCTTTGGACGCGGCATTAAGCCTGAGCGCGGCTACGAGGTCGCGGGCGTGCTTGCCGGCGGTCTTGTGATCCGAGCGGTCACCCGCGCACTTGTCAAGCAGACGCCGCATATTGGGTTTGCCGTCAAGGCGCTCACTGCCGCCGCGGGCACCTATGGCATGGGCCGTGCGCTCGTTTCGCTCTACGAGCGCGATGTCGACTACAGCCGTGCCAACGAGGTGGTCACTGCCACGTTCTCCCGCGTTCGCGATCTGGTGACCACGGTCGCGGGCGCTACCCGTCCTATGGCGTCCTATCAGGACGCATCAGATCTCGCTGCTTAGGGGTTTTCCGTTGCGCGTTGCATACCAAGACTGTTTTCATTTAATTGAGCCGTTGCTCGCCAAGGTCGAGAAGCCGAGTCGCTATATCGATCACGAGTGGGGCACGCTTTCCAAGGCCGATGCCGACTACCGTTGCTGCCTGATCTACCCGGATGTGTACGAGGTCGGTCTGCCCAACCAGGGCATCGCCATCCTCTACAACATCCTTAACCAGGCCGAGGGCATCTCCTGCGAGCGTGGCTATGTGCCGTGGCCCGATATGGGTGATGCCATGCGCGAGGCGGGTATTCCGCTGCTGTCGCTCGAGGGTGCAGCGCCGGTCGCTTCGTTTGATATCGTCGGTCTGCATGTGCCGCACGAGATGGCGGTGACGAACTTCCTCGAGGCACTCGACCTCGCTGGTATTCCGCTGTTAGCGGCTGACCGCACCGAGGACGACCCCATTATCATCGCCGGCGGCCCCTCGGTGTACAACCCCGAGCCGTACGCGGCCTTCTTCGATGCCATCCTCATCGGTGAGGGCGAGGAATCGCTGCTCGAGACCTGCCAGCTGCATCGCCGCCTGCGTGACGAAGGGGTCCCGCGCGCGCAGATTGTTGAGCAGCTTGCATCCATTGCCGGCAACTACGTGCCGTCGCTCTATGAGGTTCGTCACGACGAGCCCTGCTCGCCGCATGGCTACACCGTGCCGCGTGAAGGCAAGGATGCGCCTACTGTGGTCTACAAACGCGTCGTCGAGGATTTCGGCGCCACGAATCCGCTGTCGCAGTCGTGCGTACCCTATGCGCAGCTAGTTCACGACCGCCTGTCTATCGAGATCCTGCGCGGCTGCGCCCGCGGCTGTCGTTTTTGCCAGGCCGGCATGACGTATCGCCCGGTGCGCGAGCGCTCGGCCGACCAGATCGTCTCGTCGGTGATTCAGGGTCTGGAAAAGACCGGCTATGACGAGGTGTCGCTGACCTCGCTCTCCACGACCGACCACTCCTGCATTCGCGACGTGCTCGGCAGGCTCAACCGTCGCCTGGAGGATACGGGTATTCGCGTGTCTATTCCGTCGCAGCGCCTGGATTCGTTTGGCGTGGATATGGCCGAGTCGGTTGCCGGCGAAAAGAAGGGCGGCCTGACGTTCGCGCCCGAGGCCGGCAGCCAGCGCATGCGCGACATCATTAACAAAAACGTGACCGAGGAGGACCTGGACCGTGCGTCCAAGGCGGCCTTCGAGGCCGGCTGGAACCGCATGAAGCTCTACTTTATGATGGGCCTTCCCGGCGAGCGCGACGAGGACATCGTGGCCATCGCCAATCTGGCCGATCACGTGCTGGAGCTCGGTCGTTCCGTGGTGCCCAAGGCTCGTCGCGGCTCGATCTCGGTGTCCATCTCGGTTTCGGTCTTTATCCCCAAGGCTGCCACGCCGTTCCAGTGGTGCCCGCAGCTCGACTACGACGACGTCAAGCGTCGCCAGAAGCTGCTTATCACGAGCGTTCGCAACCGTGCCGTCCGCGTTCATTACCACGATGCCGAGACCTCGCTCATCGAGGCCGCACTGTCCCGCGCCGGTCGTGACATGACGCCCGTCATCATCGATGCTTGGCGCTCGGGCTCTCGCTTTGACGCCTGGGTAGAGCATTTCTCGCTCGATAACTGGAAGGAAGCTGCTGCCAAAAACGGCATCGACCTCAATGAGCTCGTACACCTGCCCTACGAGTTGGATTGGCGCCTGCCGTGGGAGCATGTGAGCCCCGGCTGTACGCGCGGCTTCCTCGAGCGCGAGTACCGTCGCTCGATCGAGGGCGTCACGACTCCCGACTGCACCCGCACGTCGTGCACCGGCTGCGGGATCTGCCCCACGCTCCACGCCAAGAATGTATTGATGGGTGATCGCGCATGAGTGAGCGCCTGACCGACAACCCCTCGCTCTTTAGGCTTCGTGTTCGCTATGGCAAGCGCAATCGCCTTAAGTACCTGGGCCATCTCGAAGTAATCCATACCATTGAGCGCATCGTGCGCCGTGCGGGACTTCCCTATGCCGTCACGCAGGGCTTCTCTCCGCACATGCGCGTGGGCTTCTCTTCGGCGCTGCCTGTTGGTACGTCGTCGACCTGCGAGTGGTATGACCTGTTTATGACCGAGTTCGTGGCGCTCGACGAGGCGTTTGGGCGCCTGGCTGCGGCGTCTCCGGCCGATCTGGCGCCCATCGAGGCGGCGTACATCGACGTGCGCACGCCGGCGTTGACGGCGCAGCTCACGCGCCTGTCGTATCGCATCGACCTGCACTTGGATCCCGAGGCGCCCGTAAGCGCCGACGAGGTGCGTCGTGCGATCGACACGTTGCGCGCGGACCATGGCATCGACTACGCGCGCGGAAAAAAGAGCAAGCGCTTGGATTTGGACCACACGCTCGTTGGCTATGAGCTCACGGCGGGGGAGCGCCCGGATCATTTGGTGCTCATGCTCGACACCCATGCCGACAACGAGGGCTCCATGCGTCCGGAAATTTTGCTTTCTGCTGCTGATGTTTTGTTGCAGGGCTTGACCCCGGGCGTGGTTGCACCTATTGTTTCCACCGGTATGCAAGACCTCGTGACCATCCGCTCCTACGTGGTAGAGCGTCAGAATCAAG
>CANNPG010000172.1:0-3632 GCA_947507375.1 uncultured Collinsella sp.
AAATCTAAATACTTGTTATTGTCTTTTTTTTTAGTCTGATCTTTTTTGTGAGTTTTCGAGCACTGGGCTTGGTGTATGACCTTGATACACCGGGCCGCGAGGATCATGTTGCCAATCGCGCGGCAATCGATTGTTTAACGGGAAGCGACTTTGTCAAAGAGCAATCCCCCAATGACGAGGTCGATAGTCGATCCGATCAAGATCACGTCCTCGCTGAGCGGGTAATTCAGCTTTTAGGTGGCGTTGGCAATATCGTGGGCGCAACCAACTGCACCACGCGCCTGCGCGTCGAGGTCGCAGACCCTACCATCGTTGCAGATAACGCGTCGTTTGTCGCGGTGGGCGCCAAGGGCCTCATCATTACGGGCAAGACCGCCCAGGTGGTCATCGGCATCTCCGTTCCCCGCGTTAAAGAGCATTTTGACCAGATCATGGGCCTCGAGCCGGAATTTGTGCCCACCACCTCGGCCTCCCCTGCCGCCAGCGCAGCCCATAAGCGCGGCTCTATTTGCTTCTTCGATATCGACGGAACGCTCGCCTGGCAAGACCCCAGGCTCGCCCAAGACCTTCCCGAAGACGAGCGGGACCTCTCCCCCTATCCCAACGAGGCGGTTTCGCAGGCAATCCGCGAGTTTGTCGCCAACGGCAACATGGCCTTTATCTGCACGGGACGCACCCTGAGCTGCATCCACCCCAAACTTCTTGAGCTGCCTTGGACCGGCATCGTCTGTCTTGCGGGCGGTTACGCCGAGATCAACGGACACGCAATTCGCGATCTGTCGATGACGCCCAGTATGCTGCAGCGTCTTGCCCCCTACCTTGAGCAATCGGGCGAGGTCATCCGCTTTGAGGGCCTCAACGGCGTCGTGCGCATGAGTGCCGATGCGCCCGATGCTCCCGGATACGCGCGCACCCTGGGCGACGCAGTCACGCAGCTGCAACATTACAGTGTCTACAAGATCTTGATGTCTACATCGCTCGCCAACCACATCGCTCAAGATAAGGCACTTGAGCCGCTGCTGTGCTTTAATGAGCTCGAACTCGAGGTAACCGAAATCTCGCCCCGCGAATGCACGAAGCGCGGGGGCATCCAGTCTGTACTCGACGCCCTCGACCCCCACCACGGAACCGTATACGGCATTGGCGACGCCAGCAATGACGTCTCGCTGATGAACGCCGTCGATGTCGGCATTGCGATGGGCAACGCACCGGACTATCTCAAGGATAAGGCCGATTACGTGACCGACACCGTCGATCATGACGGTGTCGTTGCGGCGCTCGAGCATTTTAGGCTGATTTAGGCGCGCTCCATCAAACGCACGCCCGTTGTCCTAAATCGCCAAAACTGCCGCGCCAAACGCCCTGATGTGGCAATATGTTGTCTGCATATTGCACCAATGCAACCTCAGAAAGAATGCGAGAACCCGTGTCCAGTCCGTTTACCAGCTTTTTAGCCCAGCACTTTGACCAGATTAACGACTATCTGGCCACGTTCTTTGACGGACAGGCGACCTCTGCCGATATCGAGCGCTACCTGTACGCGCCGCTCTCGGCTTTTACGGCCAACGCCGGCAAGCGCCACCGCCCGCTTATCTGCATGCTCGCCGCAACCGCAGTGGGCGGTAGCTTTGAGAGCGCCCGCAGCGCCGCGGCAGCTATCGAGCATTTCCAGTCGGGCGCGCTGATCCACGACGACATCGCCGACAACGGACAGCTTCGTCGAGGCAAACCCTGCATGCACCTTACCGAGGGCACGGGCCTTGCCATCAATTGTGGCGACCTGGCGCTCACCATGGTCACCAAGACGGTTCTCGACGACCCCACGCTGGAGTCCGACGTGAAGCTGCGTGTGCTCCACGAGCTTACCGAGATGATCGTCCGCACCATCGAGGGTCAAGCGCTCGACCTGGGTTGGGTCCGTGACGGGCGCTTTGATATCTCGGTTGATGACTACCTGGACATGGCGACGCACAAGACCGCGTTTTACAGCGGAGCCACGCCGCTTGCCGCCGGAGCCATTATCGGCGGCGGCAGCGATGAGCAAATCGAAGCGCTGCGCGCCTTTGGCCTGCACACGGGCCTTGCCTTTCAGATTCAGGACGACCTGCTCAACCTTGTCGGCACTAAGGAAGCCGCCAACAAGGACTTCCGCACCGACATCACCGAGGGCAAGCGCACGCTTGTCGCCGTACACGCCCTCTCTGATGAGCGCCACCACGACGAGGTCGAGGCGATTCTTTCCTCGGGCACCGATGATCCCGCGCAGCTCGCACGCGCCGTGGAGATCTTCCAGGAGACCGGCTCCATCGATTACGCCCACACTTACGCGCTCGACCTGACCGCTAAGGCCAAAGCGGCCATCGAGAACGTTGAGCTTGATCCGCACGCACGCGAACTGTTCCTCTCCATGGCAGATTTCTTTGTGGAGCGCCTTAACTAACGGGGGTTATAAAACCTGTCAGCAGCGTATTTAGGCACAACTTGCTACACTGTTGAGTGCATGTTTATGCATCCCTTTGCGTTGTCTATCCGACAGACGCTCAAATAGTACGAATGGTACGCCGAAAGGGGTTCGTTCATGGAACCTATTACAACGGGCATGCAAGGAGCAGCCGTCGAAGACGTGCAGTCTCGTCTCCTGCAGCTCGGCTACACGATTGATGCCGCCGAAGTCACCGACAAGTACTTTGGAGCCACCACCGAGCAGGCCGTCAGCACCTTCAGGCTCGACAGCGGCCTTGCTGCCGGTCATGCCGTCGATATCCCCTGCTGGAGCGCCCTTGTAGACGCTTCGTATAAGCTGGGCGACCGCACTCTCTATCTGCGCATGCCCAATTTCCATGGCGCCGATGTGCAGGCCCTGCAGCGCGCTCTCAACGTTTTGGGCTTTGCCTGTGGCGAAGACGACGGCTACTTTGGTCCGCATACCGAGGCCGCCCTGCAGCAGTTCCAGGAAAATGTCGGCCTGTTTGCCGACGGCATGGCCTTCCAGGACACCTACGCCTACATCAACCGCCTGCACCATGTGTGGGAGGGCAAGCCCTCGGTCACCGAAGCCGAGTCCCGTATCGGTTTTGCTCGCGCCGCCAACGTGCTCGAGCGCTTCCAGATTGCCGTTATCGGCGAGGACCCCATCGCACGCAGCGTTGCGTCGCGCATGTGGAATATCGCCACGGCAACGACCGACAACAGCGGCATGATGCTCTGCGACTCCGAGGTCCCAACCGACGTTGACCTGGTGCTCGAGATCGCAAGCGATGAGCTGCCCGCAGATGCAGCGCCGCGCGCCACGATCGCCCTCGCCGAGTGCCACAACCTGGCCCAGCGCATCCGCACCGCCAATGTCGCCGCGCAGCAGAAGCCGGCTCGCATTCGCATTGAGCTCACGGGCATGACGCGCTACAACGGCACCTTCACGGCCAGCGACGCGCAGACACTCGCCGTACGCCTGCTCGATGGCGTTTGCGATGCCCTCGCAGATTAGGTAAACTAAACGAGTTGCTTTTGGGCAACACCACACATTGGGACGTAGTTCAACGGTAGAACTCCGGTTTTTGGTGCCGGCTGTTGGGGGTTCGAATCCCTCCGTCCCAGCCATTACAATTGAGCGCCCTGAGCCCATAACGGCCCAG
>CANNPG010000173.1:0-3596 GCA_947507375.1 uncultured Collinsella sp.
GATCGAACAACGTGACTGGAGTTCAGACGTGTGCTCTTCCGATCTCGCGGCAGCAAGACCTTGATCCAGATGAGGCCACCCAGGCCCCACATGCAGGCAAACGGCGTGCATGTGCGTCCCCCGGTCAATACCGCGATGGGATCGGGCATGCCGAATAGCCTAATGTGTGAATAGCTCCACGACACCACGCCAAATGAGGTCTGCATAAACCAGCCTACAAACACCTCGAAAGCGCCGCCGATCAGGGCACTTACCAGGAAAATGATCAGAGGATTCTTTTTATAGAAGCGGTTGAGCGCCATGGTCATGAGCACCGCGCCAAATCCGTAGATGGGGCTAAAGGGGCCAAATAGCATACCGGCACGGTCCTGATAGACGCCGGGATCGACGACGACCATATGCCAGACTTCCTCGAGAATGAGACCTAACACGCTGCAGACGAAGAATACCCAGAACAGGTTGAAGTAGTTGAGCTTGATGTAGCCCTCGCCGGTTTCGTCGCGGCCGAGCATCCCCTCGGCGGCGGCATCGCGGTCGAGCATCTCTTGCAGACGGCGCTGCAGTTCGCGCTCCTGGCGTAGCGTGGGGTCGACGGTGGCCGACAGCGCAATGAGGATGACAAGCTGGACGGCGGGGCGCAGCAGGAAGGGTCCGATGCCCTGGAGCATCACGTCAACTAAAAGCTCCACGACGGTAAATGCGATGAGGACGTAAGACAGGCGGGCGGCATTGCGCCGCTGGTCCTTGATGAGGTCCAGGCCAAAGACGATCAAGATGATCGCGCTTGCCGCCGAGAGCATAATGCCGGCGACGATAAGGCCAACCGCGACCAGGGTGTTATCACCGAGCTTAGCGGCGACGTTGCCGTTAATGAGTGCGGTGATGACCTGCCACATAAAGACGGCGACTGACGGGAGCGTGCCCACGCCAGATAGGGTGCACAGGACTGCGTAGACCTTGATGATAAGGGGGACCTTCTTGGCCTCCGTGGTGCTGGGGACAGTGGGGTCGAGTTGATTTCGATCCATACGCTACCTTTCTCGTCTTGTAGTAGCCTACAAGGATACGCCGACGACCAGCTAAAAGACAGGACGAACGTCCCAATTGCAATAATGTAGCCCCTAGCGCGGGCGAGACACGGCGCACGGGAAGTCTTCGAGGCCGTTGCCCCTGAGAGTGGACTACCCAATAAAATGTTTGGTCGCAAAACGGATAATAAGCTCGGTGGGCTTTTAAAAAGCGCTGCTCATGCGCTGGGGAGCGCGTCGCGCCGTGCGTATAATAAGGCGGGTAACGCCAAAATACGAGGCTCTGAGGGGATGCCATGTCTCAAGAAACCATCCGCGCGGCCGAGCGTGCCGCGGGACAGGTGAACGCCATGTCGACGTATGATCCGGACTCTGACCAGCTGCATGAGGAATGCGGCGTTTTTGGTGTCTGGGCGCCCGATCGCGACGTGGCTCGACTGACGTACTTTGGCCTGCGTGCACTGCAGCATCGCGGCCAAGAATCGGCGGGAATCGCCGTTGGTGACGGCGGTACGGTTATGGTCCGCAAGGATCTGGGCCTGCTCGACCGCGTGTTCTCCAATGCCGACTTGTCGACGCTCTCCGGTCAGCTGGCCGTGGGTCATGTGCGCTACGGCACCGCCGGCGCCAAGAGCTGGGAAGCCTCTCAGCCGCACCTCTCTACCATCAATAGCGTCATTATCGCGCTCGCGCACAACGGCACCCTCGTCAACACCGACGAGCTGCGTCGCCAGCTGATCGAGCTGGGCGTACCGTTCCTCTCCAACTCGGATTCCGAGGTCGCGACCAAACTCATCGGCTACTTTACTCAGCGTACTGGCCATCTACGCGAGGGCATTCGCAAGACCATGGAGCTCGTGCGCGGCGGCTACGCCATGACGCTCATCAACGAGCAGGCGCTCTACGCATTCCGCGATCCGCACGGCATTCGCCCGCTCGTGCTGGGCAAGCTGGTGGATGAGGGCCTGGACCAGGCCGATGCCGCATCCGTTTCGCAGCTGCCGTCGCAGGACGGCGCCGCGACGGTCGACGCCACCACCCATGTCACGCGCGCCGGCGGCTGGGTCGTTGCCTCCGAGACCTGCGCGCTCGATATCGTGGGCGCCGAGTACGTCCGCGACGTCCGTCCCGGTGAGATTTTGCGCATCAGCGCCGAGGGCCTTGTGTCCGAGCAGGGCGTGCCTGCCGCCGAAGAGCCTGCTAACTGCATTTTTGAGCAGGTCTACTTTGCTCGCCCCGATTCCATCATGAACGGCAAGAGCGTCTACGCCTGCCGTTATGACATGGGTCGTCAGCTGGCACATGAGGAGCCCGTCGAGGCCGACCTGGTCATCGGCGTGCCCGACTCCGGCCTGCCGCCCGCGGAGGGCTATTCGCACGAGAGTGGCATTCCCTTTGGCGAGGGCCTCATCAAGAACCGCTATGTGGGCCGTACGTTTATCGAGCCTACGCAGGAGCTGCGTGCCATGGGCGTGCGTATGAAGCTCAACCCGCTGCGTGACAACATCGAGGGCAAGCGCCTGGTCGTCATCGACGACTCCATCGTGCGCGGCACCACCATGGTGCAGCTCGTCAAGATGCTGCGCAACGCCGGCGCCAAGGAGATTCATATCCGCATCAACTCGCCCGAGGTCATCTGGCCGTGCTTCTACGGTATCGATACCGACGTGCAGTCGCAGCTTATCAGCGCCAACAAGACGGTCGACGAGATTTGCGAGTATATCGGCGCCGATTCGCTGGCCTTCCTTTCGGTCGAGGGCCTGCTTAAGGTCATGCCCAAGGGCGGTTACTGCGATGCGTGCTTTACCGGCCGCTACCCCGTGGCGATTCCCGAGAGCTTTGGCCGCGACAAGTTCATGGAGGGCTTTAAGCCTCGCAACCTGGACAAACCGCTGCACGTTGACGACGACGCCGTGGTCGAGAAATACGACGATCGCAGCTGGGAAGAGGAACACGGCGAGGCCTAAAACCTGCCAAAAAGGGACAGGTTTATTTTGGTAGGTTTTACCTGCTGTTTTGTTGATATGACGGCGCGCGTTGTTATGGCGCGCGCCGAAATGAACGCAACTATGAGCACCGTTTGGCGCCCGGGCGGCGCCACGGTAGTGGGAGAGGAAGGCTCAGATGAGCGACAGCAAGCATGTGACGTATGAGGATGCCGGCGTCGATACCGCCGAGGGCGGCCGCGCCGTTGACGCTATTAAGCAGATGGTTAAGGACACCAACCGTCCCGAGGTCATCGGCGGCATCGGTGGCTTTGGTGGCCTGTTCTCGGCTGCCGCGCTTAAGGATATGGAAGACCCGATTCTGATTAGCGGTACCGACGGCGTGGGCACCAAGCTCGTGCTCGCCCAGATCATGGACCGTCACGAGACGGTGGGCCAGGACCTGGTTGCTATGTGCGTCAACGACATTCTGGCTTCGGGTGCCGAGCCGCTGTTCTTCCTGGACTACGTTGCCATCGGCCACATCGAGGCCGAGCACATGGCAAAGATCATCAAGGGTGTGGCCGACGGCTGCAAGCTCGCGGGCTGCGCGCTCGTGGGCGGCGAGATGGCCGAGCACCCC
>CANNPG010000174.1:0-3564 GCA_947507375.1 uncultured Collinsella sp.
CTGGCTGATCGTCTCTCAGTTATCTCTCGTAATTATCTCTCATTTATCTCTCTATCTCTCGGCTTAGAGATAAGAGATCGATAGAGATGGAATGTCTACCATTTGCTTCATTTATACATATTTTTGCTGGTAGAACAATCGGTATTGAGACAATACCATGATTACCTGTCTCTTTGCTGCTCAGTTATCTCTCATATTTTTCTCTCATCTTCCTGTCATCTCTCATATTAGAGACGAATGAGAGACGAGAGATACGCGAGTGATGGACGAGCGAGGATTTTCGGACGGTCGGATAACGAGGGTGGTCGACGATCAGCCAGCATCGTCTTCAGTTCGCCGCAGTACCGCGGCTCCATATGGGTATACTCTCGAGGATTCGACTCGATTCGCCCCCGCTGGGACGTCAAAGGAGACTGCATATGCCCACCACCTCAACCGACCCGCGCGCCGCAGCCGCCGCGCTGCTGGTGCCCGGCACCACCTGCCATGGCTTTACCGTCGAGCGCCGCGAGACCGTGCCCGAGCTCGACTCGGACGCTTACGTGCTGCGCCACACTGCCTCGGGCGCTCGCCTGCTGTACCTGGCGTGCGACGACGAAAACAAGGCCTTTGCCATTGGCTTTAAGACGCCTCCGGCCGATTCCACCGGCGTGTTCCATATTCTTGAGCACTCGGTGCTGTGCGGATCGGCCAAGTTTCCCGTCAAGGAGCCGTTTGTCGACCTGATCAAGAGCTCCATGCAGACGTTTCTCAACGCCATGACCTACCCCGACAAGACCATCTACCCCGTTGCCACCACCAACGAGCAGGATCTGTACAACCTGATGGACGTGTATCTGGACGCGGTGTTCAACCCGGCCATCTATACCAAGCCCACCATTTTTGAGCAGGAGGGCTGGCACTACGAGCTGGACCTGCCGGAGGGCGCCGAGGGCGAGGGCGACAGCAGCTCCGCGTGCCTGCACGAGGGCACGCTGCGCTATAACGGCGTGGTGTTCAACGAGATGAAGGGTGCGTTGTCCGACCCCATGAGCGTGCTGGACGATGCCGTCAACGCCGCGCTCTATCCCGACACCGCCTATGCACACGAGAGCGGTGGCGATCCGCGCGCGATTCCCGCGCTCACCTACGAGCAGTTCCTGGACACGCACGCACGCCACTACAATCCTTCCAACTCTTATATAACGCTCTACGGCGACCTAGATGTGGACCGCGCACTGGCCTTTTTGGACGAGCGTTATCTGTCGCAGCCGAGTGCCGCGAGCCGCCGCATGGACGCTGCCGTCGCCGCCGGCGAGGACCCGTCCACGCTGGCGCCCAATCCGCTGGGCGTGCAGGCGCCCGTGACCTGCGAGTATAAGCGCGTCGAGATGGCCACCACACCCGAGAACGCCCTGGTGGGCCTGGGCCTTGTGCTGGGCAGCGCGCTCGACCGCAAGCGCACGATCGCGGCGGATATCCTGTTCGAGGCACTGCTGGGCTCCAACGAAGCGCCAGTTAAGAAGGCCATTCTGGCCGCCGGCCTGGGCGGCAACGTGGTGAGCTACACCGCGGCCGAGAGCCTGCAGCCCTACGAGCTCATCATGCTGCAAAACGCACAGCCCGGCGTGGCGCGCGAGCTGCGCCGCGTGTTCCAGGACGCCTGCCGCGACCTATGCGAGCATGGCGTTCCGCGCGAGCGCCTGGAAGCCATCATCAGCAGCAACGAATACGACCTGCGTCAGCGCGACTACGGCATCGCCGACGGCGTGGCCATTGCGTGCGACGCGCTGAGCACGTGGCTCTACGATGACGACGCCGCGACGCTGGCGCTCAAGTACGGCCCGGTGTACGAGGAGCTGCGCAGCGAGCTGGACGGCAGCTATTTTGAGGACCTGCTGCGCGAGCTGGTGCTGGAAAACGACCACATGGCACTGGTCGAGCTGGTGCCGGTGGACGCCGCCGAGGGTTCGGAGGGTGCCGAGGCCGCCGAGCTGGCAGCCAAGCGCGATGCCATGACCGATGCCGAGCTGGCCGACGTGGTCGAGCGCACGGCCGCGCTGCGTGCCGCGCAGGAGGCAGAAGACACGCCCGAGGCCAAGGCCACGCTGCCGCGCCTGCGCGTGTCCGACATTGGCGAGGCGCGCCCCGAGCCGCCGCTGGTCGTAGACACGACCACGCCCATCCCCTGCCTGCGCCACGACATCCCCACCAACCGTCTGGCCTACGCCATGCAGTATTTCGACCTGAGCTGCGTCGCGTTTGAGGACCTGCCCTATGTGACACTGCTCTGCCGCCTGCTTAAGCAGCTGCCCACGCGCGAGCACTCGGCCGAGGAACTCGACAACTTGCTCGCTGGCAAGCTCGGCTTTTTGAGCTTTACGACCGAAGTCATGACGCAGCCCGACGTGGACGGCGTGCGCCCCTACCTGCTGGTGAGCGCCGGCGCCCTGTCCGAGAAGATCGATGCGCTGGCGAGTCTGCCGCGCGAGGTATGGTCGAGCACGCTTTTGGCAAACGCCGACGCCGACCGCGTGCGCGACGTGCTCACGCAGATTCGCATTGGGCTTGAGCAGGGCTTTATCAACAACGGCCACTCGGCGGCGCTCGGTCGCGCGATGAGCTACAGCTCGCCTTCGGCCGTGGTGCGTGAGCAGCTCTCGGGCGTGGATTTCTATCTGTTCCTGCGCGATCTGCTCGAGCACTTTGACGAGCGCCTGGACGGCCTGCGCGCCAAGCTTACCGAGCTGGCAGGCCGCATCTTTGTGGCCGACGGCTGCATGGCGAGCTTTACCGGCAGCGACGAGGACTTTGACGCGTACTGGGATGCCGCGGGTGACCTGGGGCTGGGTGCGGGCGATGGTGCCGACCGCGGCGCGCTCGCGGTGCCGACGCCGTGCGACCGCCACGAGGCTTTCGTGATCCCCAGCGACATCTGCTTTGCCGCGCGTGCGTGCGATCCGCGTCGCCTGGGCATTGACGTGACGGGTGCCTGGGCGGTTGCTGCCAACGCGCTCTCCTACGATTACCTGTGGAACGAGATTCGCGTGAAGGGCGGTGCGTACGGCTGCGGATTCCGCGCAGCCGGCGAGCGCCAGACGGCGTTCTACACCTACCGCGACCCGGCAATCGACCCCTCGATTGAGCGCGTGGAACGCGCCGGTGAATGGCTCGGCAGCTTTGAGCCCGACGAGGCCGCCTTTGAGGGCTTTATCGTGAGCTGCGTGAGCGGCATGGACGCGCCGGTGAAGCCGTACGCGCTCACCAAGCGCCGCAACACGACCTACCTGGCTGGGCTCGATCCGCACGCACGCGAGGAGCGCCGCGCCCAGATGCTCGCTGCCACGCCCGGTGAGCTGCGCACGCTCGGCGCCGACGTCACGCGCATCGCGGCCGAATCGCCGACCTGTGTCTTTGGCGGCCGCGATGTCATCGCCAAGAGCAACGCCGGCTTCAACGTCATCGACCTGCTGGGCTAATGCACAAAGGTAGATTTTTAGGACATGCCTGAAAATCTACCTTTTTCTGCGGCTTGGGCGAGGCGGCGCAGCCCACCGCGGCGGTTTGTCTCGATCTGTAACATCT
>CANNPG010000175.1:0-3560 GCA_947507375.1 uncultured Collinsella sp.
GCTCTTCCGATCTCGCCGATGATAAGGGAGACGACCTCGGTGTTGGTCATGATGGACGTGCAGGCAAACGCGGCGCCCAGGGCAAGCGAGCCGGTATCGCCCATAAAGATGCTCGCCGGATAGCAGTTGAACCACAGAAAGCCCAAGCAGGCACCGGCACACGCGGTGCAGAAGATGGACAGGTTCACGTCTCCGTGCAAAAACGCCATGGCAGCCATGGCGAGCATGGCAATCATGGAGGTGCCGCCAGCAAGACCGTCAAGGCCATCGGTCAGGTTCACGGCATTAGAAAGACCGGCGATCATCAGCCAGCAAAAGACAATGTAGAGCCACGGGAACGAAAGGCCGCAGATGGTGGTCGAAAGCACGCCAAGGTCAATCGTCAGGCCGCCGGGAAAACGAATCTCGGGGGCGACGCCGCACCAGTTAACGGCAAGTACCGTAAAGGTGACACAGATAATGGTTAGGCCGATCATCTTGGCATGAGGCGTCAGACCGAGCGAGCGCCCATGCGTAACGGAGGTCAGGTCGTCGATCAGGCCCAGCACGCCGGTCGCCAGCGTGGCGAGCAGCACGAGCACGAGCTCGGTGGTGAGCTTGCCCATCAGCAGGCAGGTCAGCGAAATCGCAACAAGGATGATGACGCCGCCCATGGTCGGCGTACCCTGTTTAATCAAATGACGCTTGGGGCCGTCGGCTCGGACCTGTTGGCCGATACCCTCGACCTTCAGCAGCTTGATCCACCACGGCATGAGCAGCAGCGCAATGGCAGCGGCGATGCCAAGCCCCAAAAAAGCCTGATACGTTGGATACGAGGGATTGCCGAACATGGGCTAGCACACACCTTCCACAAAGCGGTCGAGCTCAACAAAGCGGGAACCCTTGACCAGTACAACATCATGTTTTTCAAGCGCGCCGCCCATGCGGTCGAGCACCTGCTGATAATCGGAGAACACCTGGATGCGGTCCTCGTCCATGCCCATCATGCGCGCGGCATCGGCCATAAGCTGGGCCAGCTCACCACCCACGCACGCCAGCATGTCGAGCTTCTTGGCGGCCGCATAGGCGCCCACGAGCTCATGCATGCGAGGAGCCTCATCGCCCATCTCGCCCATCTCGCCCAGGATCGCCATGCGAGACCCCGTGCACGAAAGCGAGCACAGTAGATCGAGGCCAGCAGCCATGGATTCGGCACTGGCGTTATAGGAATCGTCGATGACGCGGGCACCGCTCTTGGCGCGCTTGATCTCCTGGCGGTGACCGGTGATCGTGAGGCCCCTAAAGGCAGCATCGATCTGCTCGGGCGTCACGCCCAGGCGATAGGAAACCGCGGCGGCCTTAACGGCATTAGGAACGGACTGCACGCCGGGGATGGCAAGCATGGTATCGATCGTCTCACCCTGGCCAAAATCGAGCGTAAAGACCGGACGTCCCTCGTCATCAACACGAATGTCGCGGGCACGGACCTCATCATCGTCCGAGACGCCGGCCAGCATCACATCGATACCAGCAGGCTGGGCGAACGTATCGCGAATGAACGGCGTAAAGTCGTCCTCACCGCCCAAAACCAGCAGCGGCAAGAAGTCGCCGGCGGCGCACATACCCTGGACAATCTCGGCCTTAGCGCGGGCGATGTTCTCGCGGCTGCCCAAAATGCCGATGTGAGAGGTACCAATCTTGCTTACGATGGCAAGGTTGGGATTGGCGGACTGGGACAGACGCTCAATCTCGTGGAAATGGTTCATGCCCATCTCGAGCACCAGGACCTCGGTATCGGCCGGAGCGGAAAGCACCGTGAGCGGCATGCCGATCAGGTTATTGAAATTGCCCTTGGTGGCCCAGACACGATAGCGCTTGGCGAGTACAGCGGCGAGCACGTCCTTGGTCGTCGTCTTGCCGATGGAACCGGTAATGCCAACGACCAGGCAGCCAAGCTCCAGGCGATACGTGTGCGCCAAACGCAGCAGAAACTCCTCGGGATCATCGGTCAGCAAGATGGCACAGCCCCTGTCCTGTGCCAGCGAGACCAGCTCGGCCTCGGGCTCACGCGTCATCACGACGGCGCCGGCACCCGACTGGACGGCACGGGAAGCAAAATCATTGCCGTCGACGTTTTCACCGGGAAAGGCGACGAAAATCGTCCCTTCCTCGACCTGGCGCGAGTCGATAACGCACCCGCGGCATACCCGATCGGCTTCTCCCGTCACGGTTCGGGCCCCTGTTGCGGCCGCGAGGTTGTTGACGGCGATCTCTATCATTGCAGCTCCCCTGTAAACCTAATAATGCTATCGGCGTATTGTATCCCAGCGCCGCGCATGCGTGGTGCAGGGCATGTGAACACCCTCATATGGGACAACAAACCAGGCCCCAAAGATTGTAACCCCCTACCTCGTGTGCGGGATACCCAGCACGTCGAGCGCGTTGGCCATAATGGACTGGAACGGCACCGCAGCGGCATCCGAGCCGCTCGGCGTTCCGTCGAGCGTGATATAGCACAGCACCTTGGGCGATTGTGCCGGTGCAAAGCCCATAAAGGACGACATATAGTTCTCCTTGAGGTAGCCGCCGTTCTCGTCGGCTCGTTCGGCCGTACCGGTCTTACCCGCCACGTCATAGCCGTCAACCGCGCCGCCAACGCCCGTTCCCTCGGACACGACCGTCTGCATGCACGATGTCACCTGGGATGCGGCGTCCTCCGAAATCGCGCGCTCGCCTTCGCCCCAGTCCTTCTCGTCGCCCTTGCTGGACTTATAGAAGTGCGGGGTCATCATCACGCCGCCGTTGGCGATACCGCCCACGGCACGTGCGATCTCAATCGGCGAGACGGACAGTGCCTGTCCAAAGCTCATCGAGCCCAGCGTGGCGCCGTCATACTGGTCACGCTCCTTGACGATACCCAGGCTCTCTCCCGGAAAATCGACACCCGAGCTGTGACCGATGCCCCACTTGTCCACATAGGCGGCAAAGTCGTCGGCACCGATCTTGCGCCCCACTAGGACAAAGCCCACGTTGGACGAACGGCGCATCATCTCGCGCACATCCATGGTCATGGCATAGTCGCGCTTGTCGGCATCGGTGACGGTATCGTCGCCCACCTTGATGCTCGCCGGCACCTCAAACGACGTACTCGATCGCACGACGCCCAAGTCGAAGCCGGCGCCCGCCACGAGCGTCTTAAAGACCGAGCCGGGCTCGTAGGCGTCGGTGACCAGGCGCAGATTCATATCCTCGGTCTTGGCATTCTCCAGATCGGTCTGGTCGTAGGTCGGGTACGAGCAGGCTGCCAAAATCTCGCCTGTCGTAGGATCGGTGACCAGCGCCGAGCCGTTCTTGGCCTTAGTCTTCTCAACTGCCTCTGCCAGGGCATCCTCGGCCGCACGCTGGATATTGACATCGAGCGTCGTCACGATATCAACGCCGTCGACCGCAGCCACCTTTTTATAGGCACCGCCCGCGATATAGCTGCCGTCCCTCGCGCGCTCGCGTACGAGAGAACCGTTCGTGCCGGTCAGAAGCTTGTTGTATTGCTTTTCGAGACCCGTCAAGCCGTTGTTGTCTAC
>CANNPG010000176.1:0-3537 GCA_947507375.1 uncultured Collinsella sp.
GGCAGGTGGCGTCAGCGTCTTATGCCTCGAGGTTTTCCTCGATCCAGGCGACGGCACCCTTGGGATCCTTAGTGAGGTCGATGTACTGTTTGCCCTTGGGCGACAGCAGCGTGATGCCCAGGCGGTCGGTGTCGGCCTTCATCTCGTTGTAATAGGTGCGAACCTGCGGAGCCAGGACGATGACGTTGTACTGGTCCATGATGGCGTAGTGGCTGCCGTAGGCACCGGCGTTGGCGGTAATGTCGATGCCCAGCTCGTCGGCGCCTTCCTTAAGCGCGTTGGCGAGCAGTGCAGAGGTGCCGGCGCCAGCGCACAGAACCAGAACCCTCAGATCCTTGCCCTTAAGGGCGGACGGAGCTGCGGAGGCCTCAGTGGCAGAAGCGGTCTCGACAACAGGAGCCTCAACGGCGGGGGCGGCAGCGGTCTTGACGGCCTTGGTCTCCTCGGCCTCTTCTTCGGCCAGGGTCTCGGCCTCCTGCTTGCACAGGACGTTGTCGTAGGCCTTGCAGAACGGGTAGTAGATTAAGAAGTCAACGACCAGCAGGACGACAACCAGGACCAGAGAGATCGGCTGGAAGTTGGTGTCGATGAAGGTGCCGATCGGTCCGGGGAGTGCCCACGGCATGGCATAGATAAAGCCGTTCATGCCCAAAAAGTCGATGAAGAACTTACCAATGAGGACGTTGGCCACGGGGGCAAACAGGAACGGGATCAGGAAGTACGGGTTGAGGATGATGGGCGCGGCGAACAGCAGCGGTTCGTTGACGGCGAACATCACGGGTACGACAGAGGCTTTGCCGACGGCCTTGAGCTGCTTGGAGCGCATAAAGAGCAGGAAGATGATCGGGACAATGAACGTGGCGCCGGTGCCGCCGAGTTCGCCGATGTAGTTACCGAAGTTCTCGGTCAGGGCGAGGGCGGGGTGACCGCCGGCCTGCAGCGTGGCGAGGTTGGTGGTGATGTTGCCAAACAGCGCGGCGTTGAGGGCAGGCTTAACGACCGAGGGGCCGTGGATGCCCATGAACCAGAACAGCGGGATCATGAACCAGATGAGGGCGAGGCCGGCGTAGGAATCGGCAGCGGCGAACAGCGGGCTCACCAGCGTGGAGATGACGTTGGCAAACGGGACGGCCAAGCAGGTGCGGCAGATAACGTCGATGACGGCGACAAACAGGATGGAGAAGCTGAAGGCGAAGATGTCGCGGAAGTTCTGGGCGATGGCGCCGGGGACTTCTTTGGGCAGCTTGATGGTGATGTCTCGCTTAATGCAGAAGGCATAGATGTTGACCGTGGCAAATGCGGCGACAAAGGAGCTCAGTAGGCCCTTGGTGCCCATGTTGTCGGTAAAGAACACCGAGACATCGGCGCCGTCGATCTTGGCACTCGTCTGGGTAACGGCCAAGATGAGCATAGCGCACATGGCGGCGACCATGGTGCTCGTGGCGTTGATGGCCTTGCCGGCAGGCATGCGGCGGTTCTTGGAGCCGGTCAGCGCGCTTGCGGTGGTGCCGGCGACCATGATGCCCACGACGCCCATCGTGAAGTTGTAAACCTTGTTGCAGAAGTTCACGACGTCGACGCTCCACCAGTCGGGCAGCGTAAAGCCGCCGACCGTGGCGACAACGCCCGGCAGGGTCGAAATAAGCAGGAAGACAGAAGAAGACAGGATGATGGGCATTGCTGCCAAAAAGCCGTCTTTAATGGCCTGAAGGTAGATGTTCTTAGAGACCTTGTCGAAGTACGGCTGACCTTTCTCCAAGAACTTAACGATCGATTCCATAGTTCACGCTCCTCTTTGCATGAAATCTTAATGGCATGGACGTTGAAAACCTATATGGTCTCCCGCTTGCTAAAAGCCCGGGTGCAGGCGGGGTCGGTCCCAGGGGGAGAGAGGGGAGCGGCTGGGTTTGTATCGCATAGGGCCGCTCCCCTCTCGGGGGAAAGCGAGGCGATGCGCTACTGCGCGTCCGCCATAGTGTCGGCGAGCTCCTTGTACCAGAGTGCCGACTGCTTGATGTAGCGTTTTTGCGTGTCGAAGTCGATGTAGAACAGGCCGTAGCGCTTGTTATAGCCGTTGGCCCACGAGAACTGGTCCTGCAGGCTCCAGATAAAGTAGCCCTGGACGTCGACGCCCTCGGCGCGCGCCCGGAGCACCTTCTCCATGTGCTGGTCGACAAAGTCGATGCGCTCGGGATCGGCGACGATGCCGTTTGCGTCGGGCTCGGGGTCCTTGTGGCCCAGGCCGTTTTCGGTGATATAGATGACGGGGAGGTTGGGATAGGTGGCGCTGATGTGCTTGAGCGTGTCGTAGAGGCCTTGCGGGTAGATGAGCCAATCCCAGTCGGTGGTGGGGATACCCGGCATATCGACCTGCTGCCCGACGCCCTTAAACTTAAAGCACGAGGTGCCCTTGTCTCCGGTGCCGTTAAAGCTGTTGGTGGACTCGCCATCGTAGGCGGCGATAAACGCCGACTGATAGTAGTTGAGGCCGAACATATCGTTGCGGGGCGCCGCCTTGGCGAGCTCCTCCATGTCGCTGTCCTCAACCGTAAGCGTGGCGTTGTTGGCACGCAGAATCTCGTTGATGAGTGAGAGGGTGCGCGCGGAGTAGTGACCCAGGAAGGCGCCGTCCATGATGAAGTCGGTGTAGAAGGCGTTGTACAGGTCGGCGGCGTGCTGGTCGGCGGGCGAGTCTGTGGCAGGATATGCCGGCGTCAGGACGTTGACCATGCCAATGCGTCCGCCCAGGTGCTCGGTCTCGTCAAGATCCTTATACAGGTTGACGGCGCGGGCGTGGGCAACGAGCTCGTTGTGCTGGCTCTGGATGCCGCTCGTCACATCAAAGTGATGGTTGGGCGGGAAGTTGCCTTGGATGTATTGGGAGTGCGAGAGGCTGATGAGCTCGTTGATGGTGAACCAATTCTTGACCTCGCGGAACTCGCGGAAGCAGAACTCGGCATAGCGCACATAGGCGTCGACGGTCTTGCGGTTGAGCCAGTCGCCCTGGTTGAACAGGGCGGCGGGGGAGTCAAAGTGATGCAGGGACACATAGGGCTCGACGCCATACTTTTTGCAGCAGGCGAACAGCTCGTGGTAGTGCTTAACGCCCTCGGCGAGGGGCTCGGCATCGTCGCCGTTGGGGAAGATGCGGGTCCAGGCGATGGACACACGGATGGCGTTGAGTCCATGCTCGGCAGAAAGGCGGATATCCTCCTCGTAGCGGTTGTAGAAATCACTGGCCGGGTCGGGCAAAAAGCGACCCTGGGCGACAAGGTAATCGTCCCACATGGTCTTACCCTTGCCTGCCACCTTCGTGGAACCTTCCGTTTGGTACGCGGCGGTTGCGGCGCCCCAAACAAAGCCCTTCGGCAGCTGCTGTACGCGGTTTAGCAAAGACATATGCATACACCCTCTCGTCTCGCTGTTCGATATTGTGCGTTTGCGCTCAGGAGGCTCCCTGGTTAGCGTTCAGCGGTGAAAAAGCCCGATAAACACTATCTTAAAATGATTAGAACCAAAATGAGCACGTGAACATTT
>CANNPG010000177.1:0-3519 GCA_947507375.1 uncultured Collinsella sp.
GCAGGATTAAAAGGCATCAGCTTCCCAAGCTGACACTCGCGGGTTCGAGTCCCGTTGCCCGCTCCATTCGAATTTCAGGCACGGTAACGTTTCGTTACCGTGCCTTTTTCAATAAAGTGCCGGGACTCGAACCCGACAGGGTGCGAGCGTTAAATAAACGCGAAGCGTTTATAGCGAGCAGGCAAGGTCGCCGATAGGCGACCGCAGCCGGTGCGTATTTGCGAAGCAAATACGCGGACGTCCCGTTGCCCGCTCCATCGACCAGGGTGGATTTTGGGAAAAGCGGATTCAACCGACGTTACCGCCGCTTCCCCGGACCGGGGCATGCCGACCGCAGCCGGTGCGGATTTGCGAAGCAAATATGCGGACGTCCCGTTGCCCGCTCCACCGAGCGCGGAAGACCTCGGGACGGCCAATTCAACAAAGTCTTCCCCTTCGGCTTCGTGAAGCTGAGGGGCTCGCCTGAAGCCGGTGCGGATTTGCGAAGCAGATACGCGGACGTCCTCATGGTCGCTCCAATTCCAAAATGTTAGGTTAATGCCTGCTGCCCATACTTGCACCTGCGCACGGTACAATGGATGGGTTACGACCAACGTGCCAATAACCAAAAAGGAGCCGCTATGATCGATCGCTATACCCGCCCGGAGATGGGACACATTTTCTCCCTCGAGAACAAGTACGCCATTTGGCAGGAGATCGAGGTCTTGGCCTGCGAGGCCCAGGCGGAGCTCGGCAAGATCGGTATTTCCAAAGACGAGGCCCAGTGGATCCGCGACCATGCCAACTTTGAGAAGGCGAAGGTCGATGAGATCGAGGAAGTCACGCGCCACGACGTCATTGCCTTCCTGACCAACATGAAGGAATACATCGATGCCGATGTTCCCGAGGGCGACCCCAAACCCAGCCGCTGGGTTCACTATGGCATGACCAGCTCCGATCTGGGCGACACGGCCCTGTGCTACCAGCTCACCCAGGCCTGCGACCTGATCATCGAGGATGTCAAGAAGCTCGGCGAGATTTGCAAGCGTCGCGCCTTTGAGGAGCGCAACACGCTCTGCGCCGGCCGTACTCATGGCATCCATGCCGAGCCGATGACCTTCGGCATGAAGTTTGGCTCTTGGGCCTGGGAGCTCAAGCGCGATCTGGACCGTCTTGAGGATGCCCGCAAGAACGTTGCCTTCGGTGCTATCTCGGGCGCTGTCGGCACGTACAGCTCCATCGAGCCGTTCGTCGAGGAGTACGTCTGCGAGCACCTGGGCCTGGTCCACGATCCTCTGTCCACGCAGGTCATCAGCCGCGATCACCATGCCTATCTCGCCGGCGTTCTCGCCACCACCGCGGCCACCTGTGAGCGCATCGCTACCGAGGTTCGCAATCTGCAGAAGACCGATACACTCGAGGCCGAGGAACCGTTCCGTAAGGGTCAAAAGGGCAGCTCCGCCATGCCGCACAAGCGCAACCCCATCACCATGGAGAAGGTCTGCGGCCTGTCGCGCGTCGTGAAGGCCAACGCGCAGGTTGCCTTCGACAACGTCGCCCTGTGGCACGAGCGTGACATTTCGCACTCCTCTGCCGAGCGCGTCGCCCAGGCCGACAGCTTCATCGCCCTCGACCACATGTTCCAGTGCCTCATCCGCGTTATCGACGGCCTGCAGCTGTATCCCGCTCGCATGATGGCCAACCTCAACAAGACACGCGGCCTCATCTTCTCCTCCAAGGTCCTGCTCGCCCTCGTCGACACGGGCATCACCCGCGAGGACGCGTACGCCATTGTGCAGGAGAACGCCATGGCAACCTGGCACGAGGTACAGGATTGTGTCTCCGGCCCTACCTTTAAGGAGCGTCTCGAGGCCGATCCGCGCTGCACCGTCAGCCAGGAGAAACTCGACGAGATCTTTGATCCGTGGGACTTCCTCACCCGTATCGACACGGTCTTCGATCGCCTGGAGCAGCTGAGCTTCGAGTAGGTTCGGGCATAACGTTAGCTTTTTAGGGCGCTTTGCTGGTAATGTGTGTTGCCGGCAAAGCGCCTCGTTGCATTTAGGGAAAGACGGGGATAATAGTCGTCTCGAATAACATTCTGAGAGGGGATCGCATGATTTCGTTTGATTACAAGCCTCAGGGCGTTTGTGCTCGCAATATTCACCTTGACCTTTCCGATGACGGCAACAAGGTGATGGGCGTTGAGTTTACCGGCGGCTGCGACGGCAATCTCAAGGCTATCTCCAAGCTGGTCGAGGGCGCTCCTGCCGATCGCGTAATCGAGGTTCTCGCCGGTAATACTTGCGGTATGAAAAAGACCTCCTGCGCCGACCAGCTTACACGCGCTATCGAGGCCGCTCGCGCCGAGATCGCCTAATGGGTATCGCCGATCACATCAAGAACGGAATATCGCGTCGCGGCTTTGTGCTCGGTGGGGTTGCTGCGGGCGCTGCCACGGTGCTTGCCGGATGCTCGAAAAAAACGGGTACCAGCGATGATGCCGCCGGCGAGCCGCAGGTTATCAAGGATGATTCCAAAATCATCTCGATTACGGATGAGTACGAGGCAGTCGACATCGATCTTGAGCCGGCGGCGTCGTGGACGCTGCCTCTGGGTACGCTGCTGTACTACTGCGACGGCGATTACGCCGCGGCAATGATGGCGCCCGCATCGGCACTGCACGCCAACACACTCGGTGTGCTCAACCTGGGCGATGGCTCGCTTACCACATTAATCGAGGATCCTATCGAGGGCACGGGATACGCATTCTACGATGTCCGTGCCGGCGACGGCGTATTCGCGTGGGTTGAGATGAACTTTGCCAATTCATCGTGGAAGCTCTACGCTCAAAATCTGTCGGGCGCTTCGCTCTCTGGCGACGTGGTTGAGCTCGATCGAGGTGGCAAGGACTATGATCCGCCCCTGTTTACGGCGTTCGGGTCATCAGTCATCTGGTATAAAATGCCTTCGGCAGGCGGCAATAAAACGAGTAGTGATTCGTTTTGCTATCGTCGCTCGCTTGATGAATCCAAGGCCGAGACAATTTGGAAATCGACGGGTCGCTTTGCATCGGCCCCGCGCGCGAGCGACGGCATTTTGACCATCTCGCCGCGTGTCCGCAACGACGAGGGCGTCTACTACGGCATAACGGCAATCGATCTGACCGACGGCAACAACACCAAACGTGCCCAGCTAGTCCTTCCCTCGTCAGTCTCGCCTTTCGAGGCCGTATATATGGGCGATACCTTCGTGTTTTCTATCGAGGCGGCCTATAGTGGCGTGGGCAGCCTGGGCAACATGGGCACGTATATCGGTAATGAGGGAGGGCCGTATCTCTTCCTGTCCCGTGAGCCGCTCGCATGTGCGGCTGGCAAGAAGAATAAATACCTTGTTAAGGTACAGGCGTCGCATTTCCTGATCGACACCTCTGCCAAGACCTATGGCTCGCTGCGGTCGCCCGCCCGCGCTTTGGAGTATGGCGATTATCCAGCTACGGCGGGAAAATCGGACTCATTCCTTACGTACGCCACGGTGCGC
>CANNPG010000178.1:0-3519 GCA_947507375.1 uncultured Collinsella sp.
GGGAAGATGCCCGTTAGACACAAAACGGCTCAATCGTGGACGGCTGCGGTTCTAAGTGAGTAGACTTTTGGCACTTTGGCGACCAGGCCGTTTTGCAACAAGTCATTTACCTGCGGCTTTATAAAGCAATATGGGTGGTGTGCTCGGCAAGTTCCAAAAAGTCTACTCACTTAGTTTTTGACGAGAAGCCGATGCCGAAGGCGGTCCTATTTCAGGGCGTTAACAAGTTCGTGAGGCACGAAAAAGGCCCGAACCAATACGGTCCGGGCCTCATCGAGCTTGAGGTTATGTCTCAGGCGGTTGGCTTAGCCAAAGTAGCGCTTGAGCAGGCCGGCGAAAGCCTTGCCGTGGCGGGCCTCGTCGCGAGCCATCTCGTGCACGGTGTCGTGGATGGCATCGAGGCCAGCGGCCTTGGCGCGCTTGGCAAGATCAGTCTTTCCGGCGGTGGCGCCGTTCTCGGCCTCAACGCGCATCTCGAGGTTCTTCTTGGTGGAGTCGGTCACGACCTCGCCCAGGAGCTCAGCGAACTTGGCGGCGTGCTCGGCCTCCTCGTGGGCAGCCTTCTCCCAGTACAGGCCGATCTCGGGATAGCCCTCGCGATGAGCGACGCGAGCCATGGCCAGGTACATACCGACCTCGGAGCACTCACCCTCAAAGTTGGCGCGCAGGTCGGCAACGATGTCCTCAGAGACGCCCTCCATCTTGGCGACGCCCACGACGTGCTCGGCAGCCCACTCGAGCTGGCCCTCCTCCTGCTTCAGGAAACGAGAACCGGGAACGCCGCACTGGGGGCACTTGAAGTCCTCGGGCAGCTGATCGCCGTCGAACTCTTCCACATAACCGCAAACGGGGCAAACAAACTTCATGATTCGATCCTTTCGATCGATGGCGATTGTGCGCTCGCCCGGTCCCGTAAGGGCCCTCTCCGGACGTGCGTCTTGACGAGTTCTATTATCCATAAATGCAACCAAATGTGAAGCCTATTAGGAATGATTTTTAATAAAACAATTTTGAGATATGAAGATGTTGATTGATTAACGGTTTGCAAGTCATATACGGACGCCGCTGAGTACAATCGGTCGAGCAAATGTTGACCTATCAACAAATGAAGGAGTTTCCTTTATGCATCTAGCCCGTCGTGCCTGGTGCCGAACATATCAGACGGTTTTTCGCATTGCATTGCCGATCCTGCCCTATACCGAGCCGCGCATTTTAGAGCATGCCGAGGATGTGCCCGCGGTGCTTCAAAAGCGCTCGATCCAGAAGGTCCTTATCGTGACGGATCCCGGCATTGCCCGTCTGGGGCTCACGGCACCGCTCGAGACGGCGCTCGCATCCAGGGGGATTGGCGTTACGGTCTATGCCGAAACGCGTGCGAACCCCACGGTCTCAAACGTGGAGGAAGCGGCGTCCCTGTACCGAGAGAGTGCCTGCCGGGCCATTATCGGCTTTGGCGGAGGATCGGCCATGGACTGTGCCAAGGGCGTGGGCGCACGCATCGCGCAGCCAAGCAAGCCCATCAACAAGATGCGCGGCCTGCTGCGGATTCATCGTCGCCTGCCGTTGCTCATCGCCGTTCCAACTACGGCGGGCACGGGAAGTGAGGTAACGCTTGCAGCGGTAATTACCGATGACGAGACGCACTACAAGTACCCCATTAACGACTTTGTGCTTATCCCGCGCTTTGCGGTGCACGACCCCGAGTTTACGCGCGGCCTGCCCGCCTCCATTACGGGGCAAACGGGCATGGATGCTCTAACGCATGCTGTCGAGGCCTTTATCGGGCGCAGTACCACGCCCTATACGCGCAAGATGGCGCGTCAGGCGGTGCTGCTCATCCACGACAATTTGCTCGATGCTTATGAGCGTGGGGACAACATACGGGCGCGCCGCAATATGCTTTCGGCAGCGTATAAAGCGGGTGTTGCCTTTACGCGCTCCTATGTCGGATATGTGCATGCCATCGCGCACAGTCTGGGCGGACGTTATGGGATTCCCCACGGTTTGGCCAATGCCATTATCCTGCCGCACATGCTTCGCGCCTATGGTGAAGCTGCTGCTCCTAAGCTCGCCGACCTCGCCCGCATGGCTGGTATCGCGCCGGCTAACGCACAGGACAACCTGGCGGCCGAGGCCTTTATCGATTGGGTCGATCGAATGAACGCTACCTTGGACATTCCCAAATATGTCTCGGGCATTCGCCGCTCCGACATTCCGCAGATGGCGGCGAATGCCGATGCCGAGGCCAATCCCCTGTACCCCGTTCCGCTTTTAATGGACCGCTTGGAGCTCGAGCATATGTATGAAGTCGTTGCAGGTGGTATGTTTGAGGGCGAGAACTAGGAGGGCACATGAACACCGAGGAAATTGCGCGCATCGTCGGCGATCAGCGCGCCTACTTTAAGACGCACGCCACGTTTGATGTCGATGCCCGACGTCGCGCGCTCGTGAGTTTACGCGATGCGGTACGGGCGCACGAGGCCGATATTGCCCATGCACTCAAGACCGATTTGGGAAAGTCGCATGACGAGGCATATATGTGCGAGATCGGCACGTCGCTTTCCGAGATTCGTCATCAGATCGCTCACGTGGCTCGATGGAGTCGTCCGCGCCTGCGTCCGTGTGACCTTGCCAACGCCGTGAGTGTGTGCAAAACGCAAGCCGTGCCCTATGGCGTCACGCTCATCATGGCTCCGTGGAACTACCCATTTTTGCTAACACTCGAGCCGCTCGCCGGCGCCCTTGCCGCGGGCAATACTGTGGTCATCAAGCCGAGCGCCTATGCTCCGGCATCGAGTGCGGTGCTCAAGCAAATCTGTGAAGAGGCATTTGATCCGCGCCTGGTGACGGTTGTCGAGGGCGGGCGCGCCGAGAACGAAGCGCTGCTCGATGAGTGCTGGGACAAGATCTTCTTTACCGGTAGCGTTCCGGTCGGCAAACTCGTCATGGAGCGCGCAAGTAAAAACCTTACGCCCGTGACGCTTGAGCTGGGCGGAAAGAGCCCCTGCATCGTGGATGCGACGGCAAACTTGAAGGTTGCGGCGCGGCGTATCGCCTTTGGTAAATGGCTCAACGTGGGGCAGACCTGCGTGGCGCCCGACTACCTGCTGGTCGATGCGCGCGTGCACGACGAGCTGCTGGACCTCATCAGGGAAGAGGCCCGCCGTATGTTTGGCGAGCATCCGCTCGATAACGAGGATTATGGGCATATCGTCAACGCCAAGCATTTTGCGCGCGTGCGTGGGCTGATCGATCCCGATAAGGTTGTGCTTGGAGGCACGGCGCGCGAGTCATCGCTCAAGATTGAGCCGACGATTTTGGACGGCGTGACCCCCGATGACGCCGTGATGCAGGAGGAGATTTTCGGCCCCATCTTGCCGGTGCTGACGTTTGAGAGCCTAGACGAGGCCGAGACGTTTATTACGGATCGTCCGACGCCGCTGGCTCTGTATATCTTTAGCCAGGATCGCGCAGTTCAGCAGCGGCAAGATGGGAGATCGGAAGAGCACACGTCTGAAC
>CANNPG010000179.1:0-3500 GCA_947507375.1 uncultured Collinsella sp.
GATCTTAAACGACTAAGGGAGCAACATCATGGAAGAGGCCTACCGTCAAGCACGCAAGCGCGGCGAGCAAGGACGTCGACGCGCCATTAGTCAAAGCGAGTATCCGTACCTCCCGGCCCTCGATAGCTTGATTGCCCAGCTCCCCTTAGGCCAGCGAGAGAATGTCGGCCTGAGCGACATTCCGCTCGAAATGGTCGTCGGTACGGTTACCAAGGGCCGTCAGTCCGCCTTTTCATGCAACTTTATGCCCCTGCTGCCGTTTGGCACCGAGTTCGCCCGCAAGTGGTCCAACCTCTACGACATCCAGGTAACCGAGGGTTATCGCGACCCCATCATCGTCACCGAGTTCATGCATCGGTTCTATGTCCAGGAAGGCAACAAACGCGTCAGTGTCCTCAAATTCCTGGACGCCCCGACGGTTTCGGCCAAGGTCACCCGTCTCTACCCCGGCAAATGGGATTCCGTCGAAAGCCGCCTGTACGGCGAGTTCTGCGCGTTTTGGCGCGTCTGCCCCCTATACGAGATCGAGTTCTCGCGTGAGGGAAGCTACGAGACGCTCGCCAAGATGCTCGGTCAGAACCTTATCGAAAAATGGCCGCAGAAAAAGGTCGACTACCTGCGCCACACCTTCCTGCTCTTTAAGCGCGCCTACCTTCGCGCAGGCGGCGACCACCTGGACATTACGCCCGCCGACGCCATGCTCGTCTACCTCAATGTGTACAACCAGGACCGCCTGCTGGATACGCCGACGGATATAGTCGTAAACCGCCTGTGCAAGATCTGGCGCGAGCTGGTTATTGCCGGCAAAAATGACGAGGACAAGGTCGATCTCGTCGAAGCACCGAGCGTCGACGAGGAGGAGACGCCCGCCAAGTCCACCTCCGGCGTGCTCAACTTCTTTATGGGCAAGACCGTCTATTCGGCGGCTAACCCCCTGCGCATCGCCTTTATCCATGAGTTCCCCTGTGCGACGTCGAGCTGGGACAGCCTGCACGACCAAGGGCGTCAGTATCTCGATGAGCACTTTGACGGTATCGTGCGCACCGAGGCGTTCGAGGACTGTCACGATCCGGACATGTTCTACGCCGCCGTGGAAACGGCTGTCAAACATGGGGCAAACGCCATCTTCTCGACCTCGCACCGCCTGATGGAATACACGCTCAGGGCTGCCGTTGAGTATCCCCGGGTTCGGTTCCTCAACTGCTCTATCGGCCTTCCCCATCAAAGCGTCCGTTCGTACTTTGGCAAGATGTACGAGGCCAAGTTCCTCCTGGGCGCCCTTGCCGCCAGCATGGCGGACAACCACCGCATCGGCTACCACGCGTCGGTCTTCGCCTCGGGCGCACTCAGCGAGATCAACGCCTTTGCGATTGGCGCCTCGCTGCTCGACCCGCGCGCGCAGGTCATCCTCACCTGGGGCGATGTTCCCGCCGGTGGTCTTGCCGAAGCCATGTGCCGCGAAGGCGTAAGCGTCATGACCGGCGCTGACATGTCAAAGTCGCTCGAAGACCCAACGGCCTACGGGCTTCACCGCTTGGTCGACGGCAAAGTCACCGGCATCGCCATGCCCGTATGGAACTGGGGCCGTTACTACGAGCTCATCGTTCGCAGCCTTCTGCACGGCACGTGGGACGAGACCAGCGACGACAACCAAGTGCGTGCCGTCAACTACTGGTACGGCATGAGCTCCGGCGTTATCGACATCCGTTACGCTCCGGGCCTACCCTACCAGACGCGCAAACTCGTGCAGTTGCTCCGCAACGGCATTGTTGAGGGATCCATCAACCCCTTTGGCGGCGAGCTCCATAGCCAGAACGGCGTGGTACAGATCGAAGGCTTCCCTCCGCTGCCGAGCACGCAGATTGTCGAGATGGATTGGCTGGCGGACAACGTGGTAGGCACCATTCCGCAGCTCGACGATGAGCCGAAAGTCCCTGCCCTATGAAAATCCTTGCCATAGCCGATACCGAAGAACGATGCCTTTGGGAGTGCTTTCGCAAGGAACGCTTTGAGGGAGTCGACCTGATTTTGTCCGCCGGCGATCTGGACCCGGACTATCTTGAGTTTTTGGTCACGGTCATCAACAAACCGCTCATCTACGTGCGCGGCAATCACGATGACCGCTACGCACGTCATGCACCGGGCGGATGTATCTGCGTGGAAGACAGCGTGTACACGTACCGAGGGATTCGCATTGCAGGCCTTGGCGGGTCCATGCGTTATCGCGACGGCGCCAACATGTACACCGAACGCGAGATGTCCAAGCGCATGCGTAAGTTGTCGCGTAAGGTTAGGATGGTCGGCGGGTGCGACATTCTGCTTACCCATGCACCCGCCGCCGGTATGGGTGATCTGGACGATCTGCCGCATCGAGGGTTTGAGTGCTTTAACACGGCGCTTGAGTCCTGGGGGCCCGACTATATGGTGCATGGGCATGTACACCAAAGCTACGGTTACGATTTTCAGCGCGAGCGGCAGCATGTGTGTGGAACAACGATCATCAACGCCTGCGGCTACACGCAGTTTGAGCTCGACCAGACGCGCTACCCCATCCGTGGCTGGCAGGCAGCCTGGCTCAATTCGCAAACCATGCGCCGCGAGCTCAAACGCCACGATGCCATCGAGTCCTCAACAGCCAGAACACCCTGGTAACCACCTCAAAGAGGACACAGTCCCCTTTGAGGTGGTTTTGACGCGATAGCAAGAAACCCGGTCCTGCGCAGGGCAGAACCGGGTTTCTTTAGCAATGCTTGCTTTACTCAGGCAGTAACTAGCAGTTACTCAGCCAGGAAGTCACGCTGGACAGCGGGATCGACCTTGACGCCAGGGCCCATGGTGGAAGACACGGAGATGGACTTGACGTACTTGCCCTTAGCAGAAGAGGGCTTGACGCGCAGGATCTCGGTGTACAGGGCAGCGTAGTTCTCGACGAGCTGCTGCTCAGAGAAGGACTTCTTGCCCAGGGGCACGTGGCAGATGCCGTAGCGGTCGGCGCGGTACTCAACGCGGCCAGCCTTGAGCTCGGAGACCATCTTGGCGACGTCCATGGTCACGGTGCCGAGCTTGGGGTTCGGCATGAGGCCACGGGGACCAAGGATCTTACCGATGCGGCCAACCTTGGCCATCATGTTCGGCGTAGCGATAGCGGCGTCGAAGTTGATCTCGCCCTTCTGAATCTGGGCGACGAGCTCGTCGGAACCGATGATGTCGGCGCCGGCAGCCTCAGCCTCACGGGCCTTCTCGCCCTCGGCGAAGACGGCAACACGAACGGTCTTGCCGGTGCCGTGGGGCAGGGAGATGGAACCACGGATGTTCTGGTCAGCCTTACGAGTATCGATGCCCAGACGGAAGTGAGCCTCGACGGTCTCGTCGAACTTGGCGGTGTCGAGCTCCTTGATGAGCTTGGCAGCCTGAAGGGGGGTGTAGAGCGTGGCGCGGTCGATCTTCTCGGCAGCGGCGTTATAGCTCTTACCATGCTTAGCCATGTGCATTACCTCCTG
>CANNPG010000180.1:0-3488 GCA_947507375.1 uncultured Collinsella sp.
AAAAGGTTTGCATGATTTAGGGATGGCTGCTGTGCTGCGTCGTTGGAAGAATGCATGCTTATGCGGCCTCCTCGATGTCCACCAAAAGGTTGCGCACGGGGTGTGCTGCTAGGTCCCGTGCGTTGGCAGTATTATGCCGCGGCTTCTGCAAAGAAGCGCTAAAGAAAGGCTTAACCTGGTTTGGTGTTACGATGAAACTGCAGGTCAGATGTATCGAATAACACTTTTGAAAGGTTTTGGGCTTAAGGGCTTTCTAAGGTTTGTGGCGCGGATGTGGCTCGCCTGTGTGGGGCGTGTGGATGGCTCGTTCCTAGCGCTGCGGCTCTGCGGCGCGCACCTGCTCGACGACCTTTTCCATCGTGGCGTCGATGCGGTCTTTCCTGAGCTCACATTCCCAGATGGTTATGGGTGTCCAGCCCATTTGAGTGAGTGCTGCCACGGCAGCGCGGTCGCGCTCGACGTTGCGACGGAACTTTGCCTCCCAAAACTCAACATTGCGCTTGGGCTGGCTCGGATTGCACTTAGGGCAGCGGTGCCAAAAGCAGCCGTTGACGAAGATGGCGATCTTGCGCCCGGGAAAGGCGATATCGGGTTTGCCGGGAACCTTCCATTCCAAACGATAGCCCGTAAGGCCCGCGGCGCGCAGACGCTGGCGAACGAGCAGCTCGGGCTTGGTGTTGGCACGCTTGTTGCCCTTCATGGACTTTTTGATGGCGGCGCGACGGCGGACCAGTTCGCGCTCGTCGGCGGAGAGGTCCGAGGTATCGATGCCGTCGAGCAGGCCGGGCTTGGGACGCTTCTTGCTGCGGCGCTTAGGTGCGCGCTTGGGCTTGGTGGCGGGTTTGTCGGCTGTGGCGGCCTCAGCGTCGTTGGCGGCGCCATTGGCCTCAAGCCGATCTTCCTTTAACTCAATCAGGGCATCAATGAGCCCCTTGTCGGCGGGCATCCATTCCACCATGGCAAGCGAGGTACGCGGAATCCAGCGGATATCGAGCTGGCGGTCGTGCTTCTGGGGCTCATCGGATTCATCGGCCAGCGAACAGTAGTAGCACTCCATGGAGAGATGAAAATCGGGGTAGTCGTACTCAACGGTGTAAAAATCGCGCAGGTTGGTGACTTTTACCTGCAGCTCTTCCATAAGCTCGCGTCGCACGGCGTCTTCGGGTGTCTCGCCGCGCATGAGCTTGCCACCGGGAAACTCCCAAAGTCCCTGCATGTCGCCATAGCCGCGCTGCACGGCAAGCAGCTCGTCAGATCCTTCCTTGCGAATGATCCCAGCGGCAACATGAACAGTCTTCAACAGGAGTCCTCCCTCAACATCAACACATAACAGGGCAGCTCATTTGGGTAGTCTTTTTGGGACGGGGCTTTTTTAGCTGCCCTATGTCAAATGCGGCCTCATGCTTCGAAGGCTTCGGATGGGGTAGCTAAAAAGCCCCGTCCCAAAAAGAGTACCCCTACCTTACACAACGGTAAGGCAAGCGTAAGCCATATCGATGGTAGCCGACTCGTCTTCTTGCGACTATAGATGCCGTAGACTAATTGCAAGAAAGGACTCGGTATGCAAACCACGCACATGGCGACCCCGGTACTGGAGGTCGCGCATCTCGAAAAGGTATACGGAGCGCTGGGCAACGTGACCCGCGCGCTCAACGACGTCAGCTTTACCGTCAACCGCGGCGAATTTGTTGGCATCATGGGCGCTTCGGGCTCGGGCAAGTCGACGTTGCTCAACTGCGTGTCGACCATCGATAGCGCCACGAGTGGCACGATCCGCATCAACGGCCAGGACGTGACGCGCATGAAGCAGGCCAAGCTTTCGCAGTTCCGCCGCGAGGAGCTCGGCTTTATCTTCCAGGACTCCAACCTGCTCGATACGCTCACGGCACGCGAGAACATCGCCCTGCCGCTCACCATCGCCCGCACAAACTCGGCAGAGATCTCGACCCGCGTGCAGGATGTGGCAGCGCGCCTGTCCATCAGTCAGGTGCTCGACAAGTACCCCTACCAGATGTCCGGCGGTCAGCAGCAGCGCGTTGCCGCGGCCCGTGCGCTCGTCACCGACCCCACCATGATCATGGCCGACGAGCCCACCGGCGCCCTCGATTCCAAGAGCGCTCGCCTGCTGCTCGAGAGCCTGGAGGCCCTCAACCGCCGCCTGCGCGCTACCGTGCTCATGGTCACGCACGACAGCTTTGCTGCCAGCTACACGAGCCGTGTGCTGTTTATCCGCGACGGCAAGATCTTCACCGAGCTGCGCCGCGGCGACACCGACCGCCGAGAGTTCTTCGACCGCATTATGGAGGTCGTTGCCATGATGGGCGGTGAGGGCTCCGATGCTCTGTAAACTCGCTTGGGGCAACGTCCGCCGCGCCGGCCGCGACTACCTCGTCTACCTTTTGACGCTCACCCTGGGCGTTACGGTCTTCTATGCCTTTAACACCATCTCGATGCAGGTCGACATCGCCGGAATCGATGAAAAGGGCTTGGCGCAGGTAATGGGCAGCATGCTCGGCGACCTGACGTACTTTTTGGCCGGTGTCATGGCCTTTTTGATGGTGTATGCCAATAACTTCATCATGAAACGCCGCAAGAAGGAGTTTGGCCTGTACCAGGTGCTCGGCATGGGGCGCGGGCGCGTCGCCACGATTATGGCGCTCGAGACGGTGATCGTTTCGGTCGTGGCCTTTGTCGCCGGCATTGTGCTGGGTGTGGGACTCTCCCAGCTCATGACGTTCTTTACGGCCTCGCTCTTTAAGACACAGATCGCCAATTTCCACTTCTTTTTCTCGGTGCATGCGTTCAACCTGACCCTTGCTTGCATGCTCGTAATGTTTGTGCTCACGCTACTGCTGAACCTTCGCGCCGTGCGTCGTACCAAACTCATCGAGCTTATGGGTGCCGAGCGTCGCAACGAGAGCATCAAGACACGCAACCCCTGGATCGCGATTGCCATCTTTGCCGTGGGCGTGGTGCTTGTGGGCGTGGCCTATTACCGTCTGCTACGTGATGGGTTCCCGCTAACCGCGACGGACAGCAAGCTGCAAGAGGCCATGAACCAGTTTGGTATTACAACCGCTATGGTTACCGTGGGCACCTTTGCCCTGTTCTGGGGACTCTCGGGCATGCTCATTAAGCTGCTGCAGAGCCTGCGCGGCGTGTATTGGCGCGGCCTCAACATGTTTACCGTGCGCCAGCTTGCGGCCAAGGTCAACACGGTGTGCTTTTCGATGGGCGTCATTGCGATGCTCCTGTTTTTGGCCATCACCTCGGTGACGTGCGGTATGTCGATTGCCAACGTGATGAACGAAAACCTGGAGCGCTATAACCCTGTTGACGTGTCTCAGACGTATGTCTATTACACGCCCGATACGCTCGACTACTACAAAGGGTACAAAGGGTATGTCAATCCGTCTGAGGCCGATCGCATGGTGCTGGCCGATAGTACGGTCGATTTGTACTCCGCATGGCACGGTAAGGGCAAGTCG
>CANNPG010000181.1:0-3483 GCA_947507375.1 uncultured Collinsella sp.
TCTTGTCCGCTCGGGGCGTTAAGGTGGGCCTAATTCGGTCGTTTGGGCGCGCTCGGGGTATACTTTCGACTATATACGGTTCTAATGTGCATGCATTGGGCCTATTTGTCGGATTATGGATGTGGAGCGCACATGGCGAACACCCAGAACTATATTAACCACCTGCTGCAGAACACCGGCATTACGCCGGCATGCAGCGAAGAAGAGCGCTTGGCTGCCGAGGATATCGCTCAGATCTTCCGCAACCACGGCTTTGATCCCGAGGTTCAGGAGTTCAATGCCCCGGCGCCCAGTAGATTGGCATTTGCCGTTACCGGTATTCTTGCGTTTGCCGGCGCCCTGCTGATGGGCATCGGCGGCGGTATCGGCTTGGTCGGCACCTTGCTGGCTATTGTCGGCGCCGTTCTTTACGTGCTCGAGCGCACGGGCCACCCCGTGGTTTCGCGTCTGGGCAAGACGGGTGTGAGCCAAAATGTCATCGCCTACCACAAGGCCTCGGGCCCGCTCGCGTCCCCGCGTAACCGCCCGGTGGTCGTTGTCGCACACTACGACTCTCCCCGTGCTGAGCTGCTCGCCCGCGAGCCTTATGCTTCGTATCGTGCGCTCATCGCCAAGCTGTTGCCCGTTGCCACGGTTGCCCCCGCTGCCGTTGCCATCCTGCGTATCCTGCCGCTCCCCGGCGCGCTCAAGGTTCTGCTGTGGATTGTCGCGATCCTCGCTTCCCTCGTTGCACTTGCCAACGCGGCAAACATCATCTCTAACCGCCATATTCTTCCCTATACGTCCGGCGCGGTGTGCAACAAGTCTTCTGTCGCCGCTATGCTCGGCGTTATGGACAACGTTGCTCCCTTCCAGGGCGAAAACGAGTTTCCCGACGATGTTCCGTTCGATACCTATTTTGGGGAGCAAAAGCGTCGTGCCGAGGAAATGGCGCGTGCAGCGGCGGAGTATGCCGCGGCCCAGCAGCAAAACGACTACGGCAACACCATCGAGTACGAAGAGCCTACCTACGCCGAGGACGAGTTCGGTCAGCCGATTGCTCCCGACACTCAGACCGAGCCCGAACAGGGTGAGGCTTTCGACGAGCAGATCGAGGGCTTTGAGGGTGCGTCTGCCGACGAGACGCTGATTGGCGCCATCGTGCCCGAGGATCAGAATCAGGCTGTCCAGGCTGAAGAGTTCAATGACGAGATTTCCGCTGCCGAGTCGGCGGAGGAGCCTGTCGCGGCCGAGCCCGAGCCCAAGCTCTATCGCAATGCCGCCGGCAACATCCGCTTTGGTTCGGATGCCATCCGTGCGCTCGGAATGCTTCCCGAGTCCTGCACGCTCGATTACGAGGAGGGCGAGGAGCCGACGTTTGAGCCCGAGCCTGCCCCCGTCGTGACTGCGCCTGCGCCCGCTGTCACCGTGGATGATGAGTCTGCCGCGGTTGCCGCTGCCGTTGCCGAGCCCGAGGCGGTGTCCGCGATCGATCCCGCGGCAGGACTGGACATTTTGGCTCCCGCCGCGCCGGCACAAGACGTTGCGGACGAGTCTGACGACGATTACGTTGAACGGCCGAGGCGCGTGTCTTACGAGAGCGATACTGATTTCTCGGCCGAGATTCCCGCGGCAACGCCCCATGCCGACATTGCATCCGCGTTCTCGTCGATTGGCGCCAGCGCTTCCAACTTCTTTAAGGGTGCACTTGCAAAGGGCAAGAAATTTGTCGACGACTTCGAGGAGAAGCGCGCTGCCGCACGCGAGGCTGCCGAGCAGGAGGCTATCGCTCAGCAGCAGGCAGCCGCGGCGGCACGTGAGCTCGCGGCGCAAGAGTTCGAGCAGAACGAGGCTATGCAGTCCGCGCCCGTCGAAGCCGCCGAAGCTACAACGTCCTTTGAGTCCCAGCAACCGGCGTCCGCGGATGTTGTTGAGGCGACGACGTCTTTCGAGGCTCAGGAGCACGTCGATAGCACCATGTCGTTTGATGCCGCGCAGTTCGATTCCACGATAACGTTTGAAAAGCAGGGCACCGCGATTGCCGAGCCCCTTCCTGTTTCCGATGAGCAGGGCGACGCGCCAGACGATGACGAGCCCATTGATGCTGCCGAAATTCAGGATGCTGCCGAGGACGAGCCCGTCGAGGCCAACTCTGACGAAGAGCAGTACGCGGCAGCCGAGCAAGATGATTCGACCGAGGTCGAGCAGGAGGAAGTGTCTGCGGTTTCCGAGACTCCCGAGACGGATGAGTCGAGGCCTTACTCCACGCAGATTTTCACCATGCCGACCCCGAGCGGTTCCGGTGCCACGGTTGCCGATGTTGCTCCCACCCAGGACGAAACAGTCGATTCCCTTATGGCCCAGATTTCCTCCCAGGCATCGCCGCGTCCGCAGATGAATGTTCCCGATCCGGCGTCGGCACCGTCGCCTGCACCTTCCTCGTCTCCGCTGGCTTCGGTCCCCGATCCGTCGCTGCCGTCTATGAAGCAGGCAAACGTTGCGTCTCGCACGTCGCTGTTCGACCTTCCCGATCCCTCTGCCCAGGTCAACGACCCCTTTGCTACTGCCCAGGGTCCCGAACCCACATCGGCACCCGTTGCGCCTCCTATGCCCGTTGCGTCGGGCGCGCAGCCGATCGAGACCATTTCGGCTCCCGCCCCGGCGGCACCCAAGTCTCGCAAGCGCGGCCTGGGTGGCCTGTTCGGTCGTAAAAAGAAAAACGAGCAGGACAGCATGAGTGACTGGCTGGGCGTCGAAGACGATTACGATGCCAAAAAGTCCGGTCGCGGCATCGGTTCGTGGGATAACTTCGAGGACGATAACGATGGCTGGAAGGGTGGCGCTACGTCTTCCGATGGCGCTTCTTCCGAAGATATGCTCTCGGCTGTCGCCTCTATGGGCGATGATGAGCTGCTCGGTCACGATATCTGGTTTGTGGCAACCGGCGCCTCGGATTGTGATGGCGCCGGCATGAAGGCCTTCTTGGCTTCGCATCGCGATAAGCTCCGCGGCGTATTCTTTATCAATCTTGAATCCGTCGGCGCCGGTAGGCTTTCGGTTGTGACGGTCGAGGGCGAACAGCAACTGCTCAAGGGCGATCGCCGTATCATGAACCTGGTCAGCAAGGTCTGCAAGTCGTTCCATGTCGATTGTGGCGCGCTCGAGATGCCCTATGCCAAGACCGATGCCTATGCCGCGCTCGAGGCGAGCCGCCGAGCCCTCACCATCGCCGGTGTGGACGGCACGCGTCTGGCTTGCGCTCGTACCGAGGACGACCTGCCCCACAATGTCAACCCGACGAACATTGCCACGGTATCCGAGGTCGTGACCGAGGTTATCCGCCGTTCGTAGACGGAGCTCTAAGGAGTCAACGTGTTTTCGTATATTAAGCGCCATTGGCCTGTCTACGTGATTTTGACCTTGATTGCCATTGCGTTAGGATTTGGGGCCGCCTACATCGTGGGTGCAAAGGGCTCGACCCCCGCCTCCGCAATCAGCGAAGAG
>CANNPG010000182.1:0-3456 GCA_947507375.1 uncultured Collinsella sp.
GCCATGGGCTTCGCCATGCTCGGCCGCCTGGTGCTCACCAAGCAGCTCGTGCCCTTCTACTTCCTGGGCTTCCTGCTGTGCTCCTACGCCAACGTGCCCGTCCTGGGCGTCGCCCTGATCGCCATCATCATCGGCATCGACAAGTTCGACCTGCTCGGCCTGGGCGGAGCCCAGCCCCAGCTCTCCGCGGAAGGGGATGAGGACGATGACTTCTAGTCCCGAGAACAAGATCACGCGCTCCGACCTCGTCAAGAGCGCCGTCAACGTCGGCGCCCTGGGCATGGAGTTCTCCTGGACCTACTACAAGCAGATGAACATCGCCTTCTGCCTGATGGTCGCCAACATGCTCAAGAAGATCTACGCCGGCCGCCCCGACGACTACGCCGCGGCCCTGCACCGCCACTGCGCGTTCTTCAACATCACCGTCCAGTTCGCCCCGTTCGTCGGCGGCATCGCGATGGCCATGGAGGAGAAGGTCGCCCGCGGCGAGATCGAGCCCGAGAGCGTCAACGACGTCAAGGCCGCCCTCATGGGCCCGCTGTCCGGCATCGGCGACTCCATCTTCCTGTCGACGCTGCGCGTGGTCGCCGCCGCGGTGGGCATCAGCCTGTGCCAGGCCGGCAACCCCTTCGGCCCCATCGCCTTCCTGCTCATCTACAACGTCCCCGGCTTCGCGCTGCGCGTCTGGGGCGCCGTCAAGGGCTACGAGCTGGGCGTGGGCTTCCTGGACGAGGCCCAGAGGACCGGCCTCATGCAGAAGATCATGACCTGCGTGGGCATCGTGGGCGTCATGGTCGTGGGCGCCATGTGCAAGGACATGTTCTGGGCCAGCATCCCGGTGGCCATCGGCTCGGGCGAGGACGCCCAGACCCTCCAGGACATCCTGGACGGCATCATGCCCGGCATGCTCGGCATGATCGCCTTCTGGCTGTACTACTGGCTGCTGTCCAAGAAGATCAACCCCATGGTGCTGATCGTGGCCACCATGGTCGTGGGCATCATCGGCGCGTTCTTCGGCGTGCTGGCGTAAGGGCCCGGCTGCATAGATTTTCGTTGCAACCTGGAAAGGGGATGGAGCAGGCCTATGCCCTCCATCCCCTTTTTGTATAGAAGGAGTTCGTATGTTCGCGAAGGATCGCGAAGCAATGCGCCTGACGCCGGCGGAGGTCAGGCTGATTCTTATTGAGTCCCTGCAGTGGTGCGCCAACAACGCGGTCTACTTTTTGGGGCTTATCGGTGCGGCCACGTATGATCTGGCCGGCACGGCCTTTTTGGTTGCCGCCATTACGCTCGTTCGCAATCTTATGACGTCGGCGGGCAATATGGTGTCGGGTTCGGTCATCGATCGCTTTGGACCGCGCCGGACGTCATTTGTGACGTGCGTGATTACGGCTGTGCTATCGCTTGGCGTGGGGTTGGCGCCGCTGTCTGTCCCCGGGCTTGTGTTTGCCGCGTGCGTCTTGGGGCTTGCGGGCGGCTTTATCAACACCTGCACGCATGCGTTTCCGGGATACCTGGAGTCGACCACCGAGGGCCGTACCCGCGTGAACGGTCTCATGGTGTTCTACAGCAATATCGCCTATACCGCTGGCCCGCTGCTCGGCGGTGCCATCGTGAGCTGTTTTGCCACGCAATCGGTCTACCTGCTCATGGCGGGCATGATGGGTGTGGCGGCCGTGCTCTCCTTGGGCTGTCGCGAGTGCGTTGTTCCCGCAAAAGGGGAAAAGCCGAAGGGCGGTATTCTGGGCGGCATGGCCGAGGGTGCGCGACTTACGTTTCGCGACCACGACCTGCGCCTCATCTTTATCTCGGGCTTTTTGGGATTCTTTGCGTTTGGCGCGTTTGATTCGCTTGAGTCGTTGTTCTACCGTGATGTGCTCAACGTGGATATCGTCTGGCTGGGCTGGCTGTCCTCTGTCGTGGGCCTCACTTCCTCGGTGGGCGCGTTCATCCTGACCAAGCTTTCTGCTCGCCATGTCAACCTACGATTGCTGCTCGGCGCGCTCATGGCCGTGGGCATTGGGTCCATGGTGTACGTGGGCACCGATATGCTGGGGGTCGCGATTGTCGGTCAGGCGATTAACGGTCTGGCCTGGGGGTTCCTGGAGCCGCTGCAGATGATCTTGATTCAGGAGCGCGCCGACATCAAATACCTGGGTCGCATTACCGGCTTTGTGCGCTTTGGCCTGATGAGCGCCGGCGTGGTGCCGCTGCTGGCGGCTCCGTTTTTGGCGGAGGCTTTGGGCGTCCAGACGGTATTGTTTGGGGCATCGACTATTATTGCGCTGGTAGGAACGCTGTTCTTTGTCACACAAGGGAGACGCCGGGAGCGTTAGCTATACATCAAATTCTAATTTAATACCACTCACCAGAGAATTTCGACCGTTCACCGAGGATCGGAGCAGATTGAAAAGTGGTATTAAAAACACGTTGGGTGTATGTCTATAATTGGTATCGAAAAGAAACGCGATGTATAGATTCGCGTGCAGGACAGAAAGGAAAAGCCATGAAGGAAACCGAGAAGATCGAGATCATGCACTTTAGCCAGGAGGGCTACGTCGAGGACGGCAAGAACGTCTACGAGGCCGGCAAGAAGATGACCGCGCTCGCCGACAAGGTCGCCGACGAGGGCTACGACGCCGTGTTCCTGATGGGCGTCGGCGGCACCTGGGACGAGCTCATGCAGCTCGAGTACCTCATGAACAAGTTCGGCGACCGCGACCTCGAGGTCTACCTGATCCACGCCGCCGAGTGGAACGCCATGGGCCACAAGCGCATGACCGAGAAGTCCGTCGTGCTCACCGCCTCCGAGTCCGGCACCACCCCCGAGGTCCTCGAGGCCGTCAAGAAGATGAAGGGCATGGGCGTGCGCGTCTTCGCCATGACCAAGCCCGAGGGCCCGATCGGCCAGGCTGTGGGTGCCGAGAACTGCGTCGCCATGGCTTCTGACCATGGTTCGGGCGGCTGCGAGAAGGGCTACTACCTCGCCGACTGCTTCGGCCTGCGCCTGCTCAACCGCCGCGGCTGCTTCCCCAAGTTTGACCTGTTTATCGAGCAGACCAAGGACATCTGGAAGGACATGCTCGATATTCGCAAGCGCTTCGAGCCGCGCGCCGAGGAGCTCGCCAAGAAGTACGCCCTGGCCCCCTACACCATGTTCATCGGCTCCGGCGCCCTGTGGGGCGAGACGATCCTGTTCTCGATGTGCATCCTCGAGGAGATGCAGTGGAAGCGCACCCGCTACATCACCTCGGCCGACTTCTTCCACGGCACCCTCGAGCTCGTGGAGCCCGGCGTCCCCGTGTTCCTGTTCATGGGCGAGGACGAGAACCGCAAGCTCGACGAGCGCGTCCGCGCCTTCCTGACCCGCGGCGTGACCGGCGACACCGACATCAACATCATCGACACCGCCGAGTTCGCGATCCCCGGCCTTGACGACGAGTTCCGCGTCATCGT
>CANNPG010000183.1:0-3445 GCA_947507375.1 uncultured Collinsella sp.
TCTGTAACAGCTATGGTTCAAAAACCGGTCCAGACGTTACAGATTGAGATGATTGGTTGGGACGGTCCATCGACCAACCAACTATCCTCATCTGTAACGAAATGTCATACATTTCTTTCTGTACTGGACACCCCCAGGGGGTATGGGTATATAGTATCGGCAGGTTAACACTTTCAACACCGAACCACAGAAAGGAGAAGCCGTGGCTCAAGATAAGTTCGACGTAGGCGGCATGACGTGCGCCGCTTGCCAGGCGCACGTGGACCGCGCCGTCAGCAAGCTCGACGGCGTCCAAAGCGTCGCCGTCAACCTACTCGCCGGCTCCATGTTGGTGGACTATGACCCTGCACAGGTCTCCCCCGATGACATCTGCACCGCCGTCGACCACGCGGGCTACTCGGCCTCACCCGTCGACGCAGGCACCGGTGCCGCCGGCTCAAGCGGCAGCTCGCAGGCCAGGTCTGGCGTCACCCATATGGAGTCGCCGACCAAAAAGTTGGAGGCCGCCGCCTCTGCCATGCGCACCCGCCTCATCGTCTCGATCGTATTCCTTGTCCCACTGTTCTACATAGGCATGGGGCACATGCTCGGCTGGCCGCTGCCCGGCATCTTCACCGACCACACCCACAGCATGACGCTCGCGCTCACCGAGCTCGTCCTGCTCATTCCCATCGCCTACGTCAACGACGCGTACTTTATCAACGGGTTTAAATCACTCGCACACGGCGCGCCTACCATGGACGCTCTTATTGCCGTGGGCGCCACCGCCTCCATCGCCTGGTCGCTCTACGCCATGTTCATCATGGCCGACCAGCTGGCCACTGGTCAGGTACACGAGGCTATGATGACGAGCATGGACAACCTGTACTTTGAGAGCGCCGGCACGATTCTGTCGCTCGTCACCGTGGGCAAATACCTCGAGACGCGCAGCAAGTCCAAGACCGGCGGCGCCATCGAGGCGCTGATCGACCTGGCGCCCAAGACCGCGACCATCGTGGCAGAGGACGGCAGCGAGGCCACCGTCGACGTCGACAGTATCCTTCCCGGCCAGGTCCTGCGTGTGCGCCCCGGAGAGTCCATCCCTGTCGATGGCGTGGTGCTCGAGGGCAGCTCGGCCGTGGACGAGAGCGCGCTCACCGGCGAGTCCATCCCCGTGGAAAAGACCGCCGGCGACACCGTCAACGCCGCCACTGTCAACCGCACCGGCTCGTTTACCTTCCGTGCCACACGCGTGGGCGCCGACACGTCGCTCGCCAAGATTATCCAGCTCGTCGAGGACGCCAACGCCACCAAGGCGCCTATCGCCCGCATGGCCGACAAAGTCGCCGGCGTGTTCGTGCCCGTGGTGTTCGTGATCTCGGCTGTGACCTTTGCGGCGTGGATGGCACTGACCGGCAGCATAAACGAGGCGCTCACCTCCGCCGTGGCCGTGCTGGTGATCAGCTGTCCGTGCGCATTGGGTCTGGCCACGCCCGTCGCCATTATGGTCGGCACCGGCAAGGGCGCCGAGATGGGCATTCTGTTCAAGAGCGCCGAGGCGCTGGAGAATCTGCGCAGCGTGGGCACCGTGGTGCTCGATAAGACGGGAACGGTCACTCGCGGCAAGCCTGCCGTGACCGATATCGTGGTAGCCACGCGTGCCGACGGATCGCCCGCCATGAGCGAAAAGGCGCTGCTCAAGCTGGCCGCTGCGCTGGAGCGCTCAAGCGAGCACCCGCTGGCCGAGGCGATTATGGCCGAGTGCGAGGCGCGCGGAATCGTCGCACGCATGGTCGAGGACTTTGCCGCCGTGCCCGGGCGAGGCGTTACGGCACGCGAGGGGCAGAATGTCATCGCCGCCGGCAACGTGCGTCTGATGGACGAGCTGGGCGTGAAGGTTCCCGCCGGCCTTGCCGAACAGTTCGCGGCCGAGGGCAAGACGCCACTGTTCTTTGCCAAGAACAGCGAGCTTGTCGGCACCATCGCCGTGGCGGACGAGGTCAAGGAGACGAGCGCCGAGGCCATCGCCGCACTGCGCTCGCTTGGCGTCGACGTGCGCATGCTCACCGGCGACAACCGCGTGACGGCCGAGGCCATCGCCCGCCGCGTGGGGCTGAGCAGCGAACAGGTCATCGCCGACGTCCTCCCTGCCGACAAGGAGCGCCACGTCCGCGAGCTGCAGGATGTGGGCGGCAAGGTCGCCATGGTAGGCGACGGCATCAACGACTCCCCCGCCCTGGCGCGCGCCGACGTGGGCCTTGCTATCGGCACCGGCGCCGACATCGCCAAGGAGGGCGCCGACGTGGTACTCATGCGCAGCGACCTCATGGACGTCGCCCGCGCCATCGAGCTTTCGCGCGCCACGATCCGCAACATCAAACAGGACTTGTTCTGGGCGCTGTTCTACAACGGCATCGGCATTCCGCTGGCGGCGGGCGCGTTCTTCCCCCTCACCGGTTGGCAACTCTCGCCGATGTTTGGCGCCGCGGCCATGAGCCTGTCGAGTGTCTGCGTCGTAAGCAATGCGCTGCGCTTAAAATCCTTTAAGCCAAAAGTGGCAAAATAGGCTCACCATTAAGTCCATTTAGAACGGGTTTTCCAGGTGCCCGAGATTGACCTGAAAGAGGAGCGACGCGTACTTTGGTACGCGAGCGACGGCTTGAAGGTCAAGGTCGGGTGCCTGGGAAAGCCGACATAACAGGGAGGAATACCCATGCGTTACACAATCAAGACTTCCGGCCTCATGTGCGGCCACTGCGACGCCACCGTCGAGACGGCGCTGCTCAACGTGGCCGGCGTGACCGACGCCGACGCCGATCACGAGACCCAGACCGTCCAGGTGGAGTGCGCCGACACCGTGACCGCTGAGCAGCTCGCTGCCGCCGTCGAGGACGCCGGCGAGAAGTTCCACGCCCTATCCGTGACCGCCGCGTAGCAGACGCCGCCTACTGAATCCTCAGAAGTTGCGGTGAAATACGGACTGTTGAGCCGCCCTAGGCCCTTAAACAGTCCGTATTTCACCGCAACTGACAGGGGGGGCATCCGGAAGATCGACCAGAAACGAGGACCCGCCATGATGGCAGACCACAAATCGGTGACCCGCATGCTCAAGACGGCACGCGGCCAGATCGACGGCATCTTGCGGATGGTCGATGAGGACCGCTACTGCGTCGATATTTCCACGCAGCTCATGGCAACGCAGGCGCTCATTGCGCGCATCAACGCCGACGTGCTCAAGGCGCATATCGAGGGCTGCGTGACTTCGGCAATCGAATCGGGCGACGAAGATCTCAAAGCTGCCAAGCTCGCCGAGATCGAACGCGTCGTCGACAAGCTCTCCAAGTAATTGGGGCATTGGGGACAGGTATGTTTGCACCACATTGGTGCAGATTAACCTGTCCCCCTTGCTCTAAATCGGGTATAAAGGCGTCTATCATAACGCACGAAAGCCAAGTTGGATGAATGA
>CANNPG010000184.1:0-3382 GCA_947507375.1 uncultured Collinsella sp.
CAGGCTCGTAATTGTTTAAGCGAGACCGCTTTCCCCAATCAAGCGAAGATGACGCGGGGGCTCGACGCCAAAGCGGTACCTCTACCAGCTGAGCTCTAATACTTTTCCCGAGAAGTGAACGAGTAAAAACGAAGCCCCGGAGCATCCACACCTTTAGACCGCAAAACCGCAGGATTCGCACAGCAAAACCGCAGGAAATAGCGGTCAAAATATGCCAATGCTTCAGGGGTCAAAATAAGGTCGTTCACTTCTCGGGAAAAGTATTAGACCCCGATTCACCCCAACCCCAAAGTCACCTCAGGCGGCAGGCGCAGCGCGCCGCAGCTGCCGTCACGGCCCCGCAGTCACCCCAGGCAGCAGGCGCGACAGCGCCGCAGCTGCCGACCGCGCTCCGCAGTCCCCAAAGGCGGCAGGCGCAAAGCGCCGAGGCCGCCGCCGGGACCAGGGCCTGCAACGGCCACGTGCCCCCATATCAGCCCAGCGGCCCCAACCAACAACGGCCCCATCGCAGGTCGCTTGCAGCAGCGTCACCGAAGGCGGGGGCCGGGCTTAGTTTTCAGAACACTCCGCAGACCAGTGTGGCGCCTTGTCCGCGGCTCCGAAGGAGCAGGACAAGGCGCCACACATGGTCGAGGACGTTCTGAAAACTAAGCCCGGCCCCCGCCGGACAGGTCACACTACTCGCAGAGCAGCTTAGCAATCTGGACGGCGTTGGTTGCCGCGCCCTTACGGATTTGATCGCCGCAGCACCAGAAGGTGATGCCACGCGCGGCCTCGGGGTTCGAGATATCGCGGCGCACACGACCGACCCAAATCAGGTCCTGGTCGGACGTATCCATCGGCATGGGGAAGCGATCGTGCGCATCCTCGGCGCTCATGTCGTCAACCAGCTTCACGCCCGGAGCGGCGGCCAGCGCAGCACGGGCCTCGTCAACCGTAATGTCGCGCTCAAACTCGAGCGTAATGCTCTCAGAGTGCGAGCGCAGCACGGGCACGCGCACGCAGGTGCAGTTCACGCGCAGCTCGGGCAGGTGCATGATCTTGCGGCCCTCGTTTTGCAGCTTCATCTCCTCGGAGGTAAAGCCCTCCTCCTTGACGCCGCCAATCTGCGGAATCAGGTTACTCGCGAGCTGGGCGGCAAATGCGCGCGGCTCGGGAATCTCCTCGCCACGGCCCAGAGCGGCCAGCTGAGCCTCGAGCTCGGCCATACCGGGAGCGCCAGCACCCGAAGCCGCCTGGTACGTCGAGACGATCATGCGCTTCACGCCGGCGAGCTGATGCAGCGGCCAGGTGGGAACCAGGCCGATAATGGTCGCGCAGTTGGGGTTGGCGATCAGGCCGTGGTGCCACTTGATGTCGTCGGCATTGATCTCGGGCACGACCAGCGGTACCTCGGGATCCATACGGAAGGCATGGCTGTTGTCGACCACGACGGCGCCGCGCTTGACGGCCTCGGGCAGTAGCTCCTTCGCAATGTCGTCGCCGGCGGCTCCAAGCACAATGTCACAGCCCTCAAAGGCCTCGGGGCAAGCCTCTTCGATCACGATCTGCTCGCCGCGGAACTCGACGGTTTTGCCCGCAGAACGAGCGCTCGCCAGCAGCTTGAGCTTGCCAACCGGAAACTCCTGCTCGTTTAAGCACTCGAGCATCTGGGTGCCCACGGCTCCCGTCGCGCCCAAAATAGCAACCGTGTACTGTTTCATGCTTCCCCCTTTAAAGGTTATGGCTTTTGCCTGCACGCCGAGCAGGCCGATTGTTGTTGCCAGTGTATACAAGAACGGGGCGGACACGAAACCCGCCCCGTCGAAACGAAACCGAAACGAAACGCCCCGTGCTAGATTTTTGGCACTTGTCCCAAAAATATACCGAGCAGTCGCTACTTTTTGAGCGCGGCCAGGGTGGGATCGACCGGCGTGGGAGCCTCCAAATCGGAGACCTTCACAATGCCGTTCTCATCGGAGAAGGCACGGTAAATGGTCCGAATCGCCAGGTCGAAGTCTTTCTCCTCGACACCGATAATGATGTTGATCTCGTCGCAGCTCTGCGAAATCATGCGCACGCTCACGCCGGCCTGGCCGAGCATGCCAAACAGATGCCCCGAGATACCCGCACGGCCGCGCAGGTTACGACCGACGGTCGCGATGAGCGCCAAGCCCTCGACAACCTCGATCTCGAGCGGCTCGACCTCCTGCTGAATGTCGCCCACAAGCGAGTACAGCGAGTCGTGCACATCCTGCTCCTGCACCACAGCGCCAAAGCGGTCGACACCGGTGGGCATGTGCTCGACGGAAACGTCATAGCGTTCGAACACCGAAAGTGCACGGCGCATAAAGCCAACGCGGGGCTTGGTGCGGTCGCGGGCAACGTTGATGGCGACAAAGCCGCGCTTGCCGGTCACGCCGGTAATGATGGGCTCGGCCTCACCCTCGTCAGCCGTCTCGCTAATGATGGTGCCAGGATCCTGCGGCGCATTGGTGTTCTTGATGACCAGCGGAATACCCGCCTCGCGCACGGGGAACACGGCCTCCTCGTGCAGGACACTTGCGCCCATGTACGAAAGCTCGCGCAGCTCCTCGTAGGTAACGCGCGCAATGGGCTGAGCCTCGGGAACAATACGCGGATCGGCAGAATAGAAACCCGAGACGTCGGTCCAGTTCTCGTACAGGTCGGCACCCAGGCACTTGGCCAGGATCGAGCCCGAGATATCGCCGCCGCCACGATCGAGCAGCTTGATCTGACCCTCACGCGTCGCGCCGTAGAAACCGGGCATGACAAAGCCGCCCTGCTGGCCGTACTCCTGCACCAGCTCGGAGGTACGGTTCATGCTGAGCGTACCGTCGTGATGGAATGCCACAACCGTCGCAGCGTCCAGGAACGGCAGACCCAGGTATTCGGCCATCAGGCGAGCGGTGAAGTACTCGCCGCGGCTCACGAGCTCCTCGGTGGAGTAGCCGCCCGAGCGGGCGCGCTCGGCAAAGGCCGCGAACTCCTTACGGATGGGATAGGTGAGCTCCAGCTCGTCAGCGATATCAAAATAGCGCTGGCCAATGTCCTCGAGCAACTCCTCGCACGACACGTGATACTTAACGTGCGCGTTAACCAGGTAGAGCAGGTCAGTCACCTTGGTGTCACCCTTAAAGCGGCGACCGCAGGCGGAAACCACCACAAAACGGCGGGCAGGGTCGGCATCGACGATGGCCTTGATCTTCTTGAAGTGTTCGGCGTCGGCGACCGACGAGCCGCCAAACTTGGCAATCTTAATCATGGGCTGGAGGTTACCTTTCTAAAAAGCCTCTGCGAACCTATTTTGTGCGCTCTGATACCATGGTTTCACCGATTGGGACCAAGGCATCCGAGGAGCAGTGTTATATGGGAACTTATC
>CANNPG010000185.1:0-3371 GCA_947507375.1 uncultured Collinsella sp.
TTTAGACGTCAAACCCGCAGGATTTGGCTGGCAAAACCGCAGGAAATTGCATCTCAAAAGCGTCGATGCTTCGGGGGTCCATTTTGACTCGTTCACTTCTCGGAAAAGTATTAGACCTCGAATTCACAAGCCGCTCAATGTGACAAAGGGACCGTCCCTTGTCACATTATTCGGAGCGCAGGGCCTCCACGGGATCTTTTTTGGATGCGCTGCGGGCCGGCAGCAGGCCAGCGACAACCGTCAGCAGTACCGAAATTGCAATGAGCACCAGCGCATCCCGCACGGGCAGGCTCATCAGATTGGGCACCTGTTTGGCAGCAAGCGCCCAGGCATTAACCGGAAAGCTCACGGCCATCACAACGACAATGGCAAAGACGCCGGCGATGAGGCCCTCGATAAAGGTCTCGGCATTGAATACGTTGGCCACGTTGCGCTTTGACGCGCCAATCGCACGCAGGATGCCAATCTCCTTTTTGCGTTCCAGTACGCTGATGTAGGTGATGATGCCGATCATGATGGAGCTCACCACCAGGCTGATACTCACGAATGCGATGAGCACCAAGCTGATGGTGTTCACGATGTCGGTCACCGAGCCCATGATGATACCCATGTAGTCGGTGTACGAGATTGCCTGTTCATCGTGACCAGCGGCTTTGACCTGCTTGTTGTACGCATCGATATGGTCGAGCACGCGCTCCTTGGCCTCAAAGTCGCGCGGGAAAATCTTGACCGAGATGGGGTCTGCCTCGTCTGCATAGCCCAGCGTGGTCAGGTTGTTGTCGTAGGTGAGTTTCGATGCCTTCGCATAGCTCATCATGAGCGAGCTCAGGTCCTCGGCGTCCATGTTGAAGTGGATGGCACGAGCAAAGGCACTCCCATCCACGTGCATGGCGCTCGCCAGGTTGGCAAAACTCGAAGACATCTGCGTCGCCATCTGACCCATGAGCCCTGCCGCGCCTGCTTTAAGCTGGGACGATACCGTTGTCGCTATCTGGTCGCTGATTGTCTTGGTCACCTGGTCCATTGCCTGTTGCAGATACGGAGCCAGCTGCTTTTGCACATAGTCGGTCATCGCCTGCTGCAGGCGCTCGGCCAGGGCATCGCCGCCGAGCGCTTTGAGCTGGGCCAGGATTTGCTGGGCTGCCGTATCATTCTCAAGATACGCCGAGAACGCGGCGGCAAGCTTTGACGCGTCCTTAAAATCATCGGGTGTCAGCGCCTTAAACTGATCAGACTGCAAAAAGCCCTCAAACAGCTGGTTGGCAAGCGTTCCCACCTGCTGCATTTGCTCGGGCGTGAGTTCCAGACCGTCAAAGATACCCGAGAAATCTGGGGCCGGCGCTTTGGCCATGATGTCGCTGAAGTCGATGTCCTTACCAACGCCCGAAAGGTCAATATCCAGCCCGGACAAATCAAGACCCGACAGGTCCATACCGCCGGCTGCACCCGAGAGCGCAGACGCATCGAACGAGAACGCGCTCCTGAGCGCCGCCTCGTCCACACTGAACATGCTGCCCAAATCCACGCCTTGCTTGGCCTCGCCCTGCAGTTCATCGAAAGACTTGCCCGTAAAGACATCCGTCTCGGGGCGGGCGAGTTGCTCCTGCACAATCTGCGAATCGGCGGCGCGCTCCATAAGCTGGCGAGTCAGCGCATGTGTATAGGCAATGCCCGGAGACAACGCGCTCGCATTGGCCGTCTCGTTAGGTCGCACCACGCCCACAATGTGCACGTCAATTCCGTCGGCAACCTTGGCGGCCATAAAGTCGGCGTCGCCAGACATGTCAGTCCACATGCCGGTCTCTTCGTTTTTGCGATACGCATCGGCCGGCGACAACACCTTAAACGTCGTGGACAGCGCATCGTCGTAGGTAAAGTCGGTACCGGTCTCGGGTGCTTTGACCCCACCGTCGGCCGTCATAGCACTGTTAACCAGGTCGTTGAGCTCATCGATATCCAGCGCACCGATGCTGTAGAGCGTATAGTCGCCCACCGTACCGCGGCTCGAAAGCACCATCACGGCTTCGTTAGCAGACGTAGGCCAATGCCCCGCCACGACATCGTACTGGCTGTCGAGCAGGCTCTGGTCATCGATCATCTCGTTAAAGACCGAGGTTCCCATGGATTCCATGCTCACCGTTGCCGCCGAGCTCGCGCCTCCGCTCATGGCCTCAGTCATAGCGTTGGGAACAAGCCGGACGGGTTTCTCGTCGCCCTTGCCGGCACGATAGACAACCGGCGATACACCGTAGCCGTACTGAATGGCGTTGACTTCTTTATCGATGCCGTCGCCACCGGCATCGAGCCATGCCTTAAAGCTCGTCATGTCGTTGGACTTAACACTTGCAAACATGTCCTTTACGGCCGTGACCACGGGAATCTTATCGGTTCCCTGAGCTTTGCCGTCGGCACCGTCGTCGGACAAATCCCCGCCGTTGGACGCCTCGTCATCCGTGGCCCCCTGTCCGCCCATCATGGACGACAGGTCGTAATCCTGCTTGGAAATGGTGAGCGGGTAGCTCGAGAGCGTATCCTCCTCGACCTTTTTGATGTAGCCGTTTACGCCGTTGGACAGCGCCAGAATCGCCGCGATACCGATAATGCCAATCGAACCTGCAAAGGCCGTCATGGCCGTGCGGCCCTTCTTGGTCATGAGGTTTCGGGCAGAAAGCCCCAGCGCCGTCGCAAAGCTCATCGAGGTTTTGCGCGTAGGCTTGGCCTCGCGGCGCGTGACGTCAGCGACATCGAAAGGATCGGAATCGTCGGTAATCTTGCCATCCGCCAGGTTAACGATGCGCGTGGCGTATTGGTATGCCAACTCGGGATTGTGCGTGACCATGATGACCAGGCGGTCGCGTGCAACATCCTTGAGCAAATCCATGACCTGTACGGATGTCGTTGAATCCAAAGCGCCGGTCGGCTCGTCGGCCAGCACAATCTCGGGATCGTTAATCAGGGCGCGGGCGATGGCCACGCGCTGCTTCTGCCCGCCCGAAAGCTGGCTCGGGCGCTTGTTAACGTGCTCGCCCAGGCCGACTTTCTCCAACGCCTCGCGCGCACGCTCGCGGCGCTCGGTATGGCCCACGCCCGTGAGTGTAAGCGCCAACTCCACGTTTTCCAAAATGGTCTGATGCGAGATGAGGTTATAGCTTTGGAACACAAAGCCGATGCGGTTGTTGCGGTAGGCATCCCAATCGCGATCGTGAAAGTCCTTGGTCGATATGCCGTCGATCAGCAAGTCACCGGAATCGAAATGATCGAGCCCACCGACAACGTTGAGCATCGTAGTTTTGCCCGAGCCCGAGGGACCCAGAATGGCCACGAACTCGTTATCGCGAAAAGACAGGCTTACGTTGTCGAGCGCCACCTGC
>CANNPG010000186.1:0-3364 GCA_947507375.1 uncultured Collinsella sp.
GCACCGATCGGGGTGGAGCCGGTGGCAAGACCCAGCACACAGTCGGGCTTGAGGATAACCTGGGCCGAGATGATATTAGCGGCCTTGCGGCTCATATCCTCGTAGTCTTTAGCTTTAATGATCTTCATTACGCGTCCTTTCTCGTACAAGAGAGGCAAGGCTCCCTTACAAGCACTTGCCCGCGGCCCGCGTCGGCCGCAACCAACGTGTGCGGCCACCAGGGCGAGGTCGCGTAATGTATGTGTCTCGTGTCTAGCCGCGTCGAGGCCCCTGCCCGTCCACGGTGACCCAAAGCCTTTTAGCTTCGGACAAATCCCATCTTGCCACTGAGGGCGTCCTCTTTCAAGGGCGCCCTCCGTAAACGTGTTTGAATTGTAGACTAATGGCCACGTGCACTTGCTAGCGCTCGCGAGCAACGATGAGCTGGTCCATCTCTTCGACATGCACGCCAACGGAGCCCTTGATGCTCGAGAACTCAACGGAGTTGCACACCAAGATGGGAACCGTCACATCGTAGCCCTCGGCAGCAATTGCCTCGCGATCGAACTCAATGAGCACATCGCCCTTATGGACGATGTCACCCACTTGCGCATGTACGGTAAAGTGCTTGCCCTCGAGCTGAACAGTGTCCAAACCAACGTGGATGAGCACGTCCAAGCCATCGACCGTGTTAAGCGCAACGGCGTGTCCCGTGGGAAAAATAGCCTCGACCTTGGCATCAGCCGGTGCAATCACACGCGTTCCGGTGGGCTGAATCGCCACGCCCTGGCCCAAAAGGCCGGTGGCAAACGTCTGATCGTTTACCTCGGAGAGCGGAATGACGTCACCCGAGATGGGAGCATCCAGCGTAAGGACTCGACCACGCATACCAAAAGACCTTAGGACTTTAGTGAACATGCTCCCCCTCGGACATACCAATCAATCAAAATAACCTTAACAGTTTACCACTTGGCAACGGTTTTTGACCATTAGGGAAGTTCGCGCTTGACAACCTCGACGATGTCGTCAACAACGCGCTGGGTCAGCTCGTGCGTCTCGGCCTCGGCCATCACGCGGACCAGCGGCTCGGTACCGCTCGGGCGCACCAGAATGCGGCCGCGGCCGTCAAGCTCCTTCTCGGCAGCAGCGACGGCATCCCAGATGGGCTGGCAATCGTCCAGACCGGCCTTGTTGTCGGAATGCACGTTGACGAGCACCTGCGGGTACTTCTTCATGATGCCGGCAAGATCGGTGAGGGTGCGGCCGGTGCGCTTGAGCACGGCCAGCAGCTGCAGGGCCGTCACCAGGCCGTCACCGGTGGTGTTGTGCTCCAGGAAGATGATGTGGCCGGACTGCTCGCCGCCGATAACGGCGCCGTCCGCGAGCATGCGCTCCAGAACGTAGCGGTCGCCCACGGCGGTCTGAACCATCTCGAAGCCCTGCTCCTTCATAGCGATGGAGAAGCCCAGGTTGCACATGACGGTCGAGACGATCTCGGAGTTGGCGAGCTTGCCGCGAGCGGCGAGGTCAGAACCGCAGATAGCCAGGATGTAGTCACCATCGATCTCATTGCCCTCGCTGTCCACGAACAGTACGCGGTCGGCGTCGCCGTCGTGGGCCAGGCCGATGTCAGCATGGGTGCGCAGCACGAGCTCGCGCAGAGGCTCGAGGTGCGTAGAGCCGCATTCAACGTTAATGTCAGTGCCGCAGTAATCGGTGTTGATAGCGTGCACCGTGGCGCCCAGGCGCTGCAGCGCGGCGGGCGTAGTCTGGCAGGAAGCGCCATGGCCGCAGTCGACGGCAACGACCAGGCCGTCGAGCCTCAGGCCATCAAGCGTATCGATGGCGTGGTCGACATATGCCTTGCGGGCGTCCTTCATCTTGATAATGTGGCCCACGCCGGCGCCGGTCGGCAGCGTGTCGGCAGCCATGGCTTCCTCGGACATGACCCAGGCGCTGATCTCTTCCTCGACCGCATCGGGAAGCTTCATGCCCTTGCGGCTAAAGAACTTGATGCCGTTGAACTCCGGCGGATTATGCGAAGCAGAGATGACGATGCCGCCGTCGAGCTCGTTTTGAACGGTGAGCAGGGCCACGGCCGGCGTGGGGATGACGCCGCAGCAATGCGGGCGGCCGCCCTCGGCCATAATGCCGGCGGTCAGAGCGCTCTCGAGCATGGTGCCCGAAAGACGCGTGTCGCGGCCGATGCAGATATCCGGACCAAGAAACTTGGTCGCCGCGCGGCCCAGGCGAAACGCGAGGTCGCACGAGAGGTCGGCGTTGGCGACGCCACGGACGCCGTCGGTACCGAAGATGTTCTGGGGCATAGGATCGCTCCTTCCCTAGCAGGCGACATGCAACCGCCCGCCCTAGTCGAAAAAGAAAAGCGGGACCCGCCGAGGAATCGGCAGGCCCCGCTTGTACATTGTATCTCGAAAGGAGATAAAACCTTAGCGCTTGGAGAACTGGGGAGCGCGGCGGGCCTTCTTGAGGCCGTACTTCTTGCGCTCGACCACGCGAGCATCGCGCGTAAGGAAACCGGCCTTCTTGAGGTCAGCACGGTAGTCGCCAGCGTTCAGAAGAGCGCGAGCGATGCCCAGGCGCAGAGCGCCGGACTGACCGGAGATGCCGCCGCCATCGCACAGAGCGATAACGTCGAACTGACCGGCGGTGTCGGTCACCTTGAAGGGAGCAAGGGCGTTCTCAACGAGCTGATGACGGCCGAAATACTGCTCGGCGTCACGCTTGTTGATGGTCACCTTGCCGGTGCCGGGGACGAGACGGACGCGGGCGACGGCGTTCTTACGACGGCCGGTACCCTGGTAGACAACGGTGTTCTCAGCCATCTTTAAGCCTCCAGCTCAATCTTCGTGGGGTTCTGGGCAGCATGCGGATGCTCGGCACCAGCGTAGACCTTAAGCTTGGTCATCTGGGCACGGCCGAGGGTGGTCTTGGGCAGCATACCGCGAACGGCGCGCTCGATGACCTTCTCCGGGTGCTTCTCCATAGCCTGGCGGAAGCTCTCAGCCTTGAGGCCGCCGTTGTAGCCGCTGTGGCGATAATAGGTCTTCGTGTCGGCCTTGTTACCGGTAAGCTGGACCTTATCGGCGTTGATGACGACAACGAAGTCGCCGCAGTCGCTGTTGGGCGTGAACTGGGGCTTGTTCTTACCGCGCAGGATCATTGCGATCTGGGTGGCAAGACGGCCCAGGACAGCACCATCGGCGTCGACGAGAACCCAGTTGCGCTGGACCTCGCCCTGCTTGGCGTAGTGAGTCGATTTCGAAATCACTTAGACTCCTCCATGTACAGTACGTGTTGTTACAGAGATTCACGGGGCTCTGCAAGTAACCCGTCCATATTACCCCGCTCGCCGTACGAGTCA
>CANNPG010000187.1:0-3364 GCA_947507375.1 uncultured Collinsella sp.
GAGGGCGTCATGACGCCGCGGTTCTCGTCAATCGCGTTGGTCCCGATAAACGCCTTATCGAAGTACAGATCGCGCAGGATCGATTCGGTCATAGAACCGCAGAACGAGGAGTTCACATAGTTGAACTCGCCACCCACCACGATGAGCTGGGCGCGCGTCTCGCTCTTAATCAGGCACGCCGAGGCATCCGTCGTGTAAATTGTCACGTCGCGGTCGAGCAGCAGACGCAGCAGCGCCGTGCAGGTGGAACCCGAGTCCAAGTAGAGCGTGTCCCCGTCCTCAACAAAACGCAAGGCGACTTGGGCAATCTGTTCCTTCTCACTCCCGTGTAGGCCCGAACGCGTCGAGATACTCACCTCGTGGACAGCCGAGAGGAGCCTCACCGCGCCGCCCGAAAGATGCTCAACCTTGCCAAGCGCCTCCAGCTCCTTGAGGTCGCGACGTAGCGTCGAAATAGAGACGCCCGGCAGCTCCTCCTGCAGCTCGGAAATCCTCGCGAGGCCCGACTTCTGCAGGCACTCTACAATTCGCTCCTGGCGCTCATACGGAATCATATTGGGAACCTCTCCAAACCACTCTGCTTCACGCTCGTTCATTTCTTTTCGAAAAGTGTAACGCACAAGCAGAATAGCGGCCGCCACCTGTTGCGATGACGACCGCTTAATCGATTGACCTACCCTCTCGTTCACAATTTGAACGAGGTTGACACACCGCGCGTAAGCGCGACGCTCTTCAAGCGAAGAGAACGACCCTAGGAGAGGCGGCGCATCCGGGGCTCTTAGGCGAGCTGATCCTCCTTGCCGGTGAAGGCGAAGGCAAGAACACCGGCCACGACGGCGGAAATGAGCATGCCGACCATAGCCCAAGCGAAGTTCATGGGGTCGGAACTCACGAAAGCCGGGAACGTAGTGACGGAACCGAAGGTGAACGCAGTGGTGACGACCTTCATGATACCGAGGAACGCGCCGCCGACGGCACCGCCGATGATCTGCGCAAGCCAGACCTTCTTGTTCTTCACGAGCATACCGAACAGCGTGGGCTCGATGATGGCGGACAGGGCGATCGATACGACACCGGTCATCGCGAAGCTCTTGAGCTTCTGGTCGCGGGCCTTGAGGAACACGCCGAAGGCGCAGCCGATAACGGCGAAGTTGCAGGCGAAGGTGAAGGGGCAGATGTAGTCGAAGCCGTTCTGAGCGATGTTGTTGATCATGATGGGGTTCACGGCCCAGTGGATGCCCATGGACACCAGCACGGACCAGCCGCCGCCAACCAGCACGCCGGCGAACACGGAGCTGCGCTCGATCAGCCAGTTGACCACGAAGGCGATGGCCTCACCAGCGTAGACGCCCAGGGGACCGATGACGAGCATGGTGAGCGGAACCATAACGATCAGGGAGATGGCGGGCAGCACGACGAGCTTGAGCATCTCGGAAACGTGCTCATCGAGCCACTTGTACAGGTACGAGTAGACCCAGACAGACAAGATGGCAGGGATAACCGTGGAGTTGTAGTTCATGAGAACCACGGGGATGCCGAAGAAGTCCGTCATGGCGCCGTTGCCCGCGTCGCCCATGAGGGCGATGAAGTCCGGGTAGAGCAGGCACGCGCCGAGCAGCGCCGACAGGTACGGGCTCGCGCCGAAGCGCTTGCCGGCGGAGAAGCCGAGCAGCACGGGCAGGAAGTAGAACACGCTCATGGCCAGGGTGTACAGGATGGTGTAGGTACCCGTGCCCTCAGCGATGATGCCGAGCTGGGCGGCCAGGATAACGAAGCCGCGCAGGATACCGGAGCCGGCCATGGCGGGCAGCAGCGGGGCAAAGATGCCGGAGATCGCGGAGAAGACTTGGCTGACGATGCTCTCGCCCTCGTCCTTGGTAGCAGCGGAGATTTCCACGCCCGAACCCTTGACCAGCGGCTCAAACTTCTCGTACAGCTTCGGGACCTCAGTGCCGATGAGAACCTGGTACTGACCGGCCTTGTTCAGCGTGTTCACAACGCCTTCGACTTCCTTGACCGCAGCGTCGTCGCAAGCCGCGTCGTCTTTGAGATTGAGGCGCAGGCGCGTCGCGCAGTGCGTCATGCCCGAGATGTTCTCGGGACCACCGACGGCGTCCAGAATCCCCTGAGCCATCGCGTTCCAGTCGCGTTTCATTGGTTACCTCCCCATTGCGCAGAAGAGCTCGCGGACAAGCTCGGCTGCCTTAATCGCGTCGTTTGCATCGATAACGGATTGGATCTTCTCCATGCTTACGGCCTCGATGGCGTCGTTGAGCAGATGGATCATCTGGTCGTTCTGTGCAGCCTCGCCGGCAGCGGGCTCGATGACCGGGAACGTGTCGAAGTAGATTGCGCTGTCGTAACCGTGCTTCTTCACGTAGTAGAGGAACTCGAGGGTCTTCACCGGCGTGGACGTACCAATCATAAGGCCATCGTCGAAGCGACCGTTGCCGTCGTTTAGGTGAATGCCGTAGAGCTTGCCCTCCCGGCCGAACAGGTCGGCGGCCATGGCAGGGTTCTCGTGCTTCATGAGCATGTGGCAGTAATCCAGCGTGACGCCCAGGTTCGGGCGGTCTGCAGCGTTGAGAATCATGCCGGTCATACCCATGGAGTCGATGAACGCGTACGCGCGCTCCTCGTAGGGTTTGTACTCAATCGAGATCTTGAGGTCGGGCGCGTAGTCGCAAACCTTCTGGAATGCGGCTACGAGCTGGTCGAAGACGCGAGCGTAGGCGATCTGGAAGCTGTAGTCAAAGCCGTCGTGGCCGAGCCAGATGGTCACCGTGTTGCCACCGGCAGTGCGGCAGTAGTCGCACGCCTCGTAGCAGAGCTCAAGGGCTTCCGCGGCAAGGGCATCATCGGCATTGCCCAGGTCACCGTTGAGGAAGGCGTTGCGGAAGCGCAGCGCGCAGCCGTTCAGCTGCAGGTCGTGAGCTGCGAGCTTGGCGGCCATGTCCTCAGCCGTGACACCTGTGCAGTGCTCGGGGTAGTTGAGGTCGACGTGCGTGAGGCCCACGCTCTGGAACTCCGCGAACACGCGATCAAGATTCTTGTCGCCATCGCGAAAATAGGAGTTGATACGAGTTGCAAGCTTCATGCTTCTACGTCCTTTACCTTCGTCCTTGATCGTTTCTGCCCGTTCGAGCACCTGATCTATATCCGTAATTCGATAAGGGCCGCCGCCTGCGCGCCGGGGCTTACCCTGTGACATGTAGATTACTGCCACATAAGTTCATTTTCAATCAGTATTTTTCACTCTTTTTCTGGACTGTAAGTATAGCTCACACCGTTTTCATACAGAACTATTGTGTAGAAACGCGGGTCTGCCACTGCACTGATCTTTAGATCGGAAGAGCACACGTCT
>CANNPG010000188.1:0-3354 GCA_947507375.1 uncultured Collinsella sp.
AGGTCGCTATTGTCGGCTGCGGTTTCGTCGGTTCGTCTTCGGCGTTCGCGCTGATGCAGAGCGGTCTGTTCTCCGAGATGGTCCTCATCGACGTGGACAAGAACCGCGCCGAGGGTGAGGCCCTGGATATCGCGCACGGCATGACGTTTGCCGAGCCGATGAAGATCTACGCCGGCGATTATTCCGATGTCGCCGACGCCGCCATGATCGTCGTCACCGCTGGCGCTGCCCAGAAGCCCGGTGAGACCCGCCTGGACCTGGTCAACAAGAACGTCAGCATCTTTAAGTCCATTATCCCCGAGATTAAGAAGTCCGGCTTCGATGGCATTCTGCTCATCGTCTCCAACCCGGTCGATGTTCTGACCTACGCCGCCATCAAGATGTCCGGCCTGCCCGAGGGCCACGTCATCGGTTCCGGCACCGTGCTCGACACCGGCCGCCTGCAGCAGATGCTTGGTGCCCACGTCGAGGTTGACCCGCGCGATGTCCAGGCCTATGTCATGGGCGAGCACGGCGACTCCGAGTTTGTCGCTTGGTCCAGCGCTCAGGTTGCCGGCGTTCCGCTGAACACCTTCTGTGAGCTTCACGGCCATCTGGAGCATGAGGCTGCCGAGAAGCGCATCGCTGAGGACGTCAAGAACTCCGCCTACACCATCATCGAGAAGAAGCACGCCACCTACTATGGCGTCGCCATGGCCGTCAAGCGCATCTGCACCGCCGTTATGCGCGATGAGCAGACCGTTCTGCCCGTCTCTTCGCTCATGGTGGGCGAGTATGGCCTGTCCGATCTTGCCATCTCCATGCCGACCGTCGTTGGCCGCGACGGCGTTGTCTGCCGCGTCCCCGTGCCGCTGGACGATGACGAGCAGCATGAGCTCACCGTCTCCGCCAAGGCCCTCAAGGACATCATCGACAGCGTCGACTTCTCCTGCTAAATCAAGCTCTTTTGGGCAACAGGCTACAATGAAAGGCGTCCGGGTCCACACGGCCCGGGCGCCTTTTTGGTGCAAAGTAACCTGACCCCAATGCACCACCCCAATGCACCATAGTTGATGGGAGGGCCATGTCGGATTCGCCTAATTTTTTGACCTATGCCCAGACGGCGTTTGATCCGTTTGAGGAGCGGCCGTTCTGCGCGGTGGATAGCCTGGTCTTTGCGTGGTTGTCCTATTTGCGTTTGCCAGGTGATATGGCGGAGCTGACGAACTGGCAGGGCCTAGACGTACGCGAGCTGCTGCGTGCCGAGTGCTACCGGGACATGATTGACGACTTGTGGGACCCGGAGGGGAGCAGGGCCTTGTTGGAGGCCGTGGCAGCAAGTCCTCGCTACCGTGGCGTGCACGTTTGCGGCTATCGTGCCGTGAGCGATGTGGTGGCGACGGAGCAGTTTGCAGCCATGGCGTTTCGGTTTCCGGCAGGGTTTAGCTATCTTTCCTTCCGGGGGACCGACAGCACGATTGTGGGCTGGAAAGAGGACTTTAACATGGCGTTCCGGTGTCCTGTGCCGGCCCAGGAATCCGCGGCACGTTATGTGGACGAGGCGGCGGATGCGATTGACGGGCCGCTTTTGTGCGGAGGTCATTCCAAGGGTGGAAACCTTGCGGTGTACGGTGCGGCGATGTGCTCCGATGTCGCCCGTGAGCGAATCGAACGGGCGTATTCCCATGATGGCCCGGGCTTCGTCGAGGAGTTTCTGAACGGCGACGCCTTTGCCGATCTTTCCGGTCGAATCGACAAGACGCTACCTCGGTCGTCGATCTTTGGCATGATGTTCGAGACACAGGAGGACTATGCCATCGTTGAGAGCACCGAGTTCAGCCTGCTGCAGCACAATCCCTTTAGCTGGGTGGTTGATGGTCGCGACTTCGTGTACTGTGAGCGCCTGTCCGCCGGTGCTCGATATGTTGATGGCTCCATTCGCGAGATGCTGCTTGCAGTGTCGCCTGGCGAGCGCGAGCGTTTTGTAGATGCGTTGTTCTCCGTGTTTGAGGCAACGGGTGCTGAGCGGTTTGCGGATATCGCTGGGAATCTGCGCGAGAGCCTGCCCGTGATGCTCCAGGCTGCGCAAGGCTTTGACAAGGATACACGACGCTTTGTCTCGCAGACCATCGTGGCAATCCTTAAATGCGCACTGCTGCCCAAACGCCCTCAGATCGACATGCCCGCTGCCGGCAAGAGTTTGGCAGAACAGCTCGAGGCTTGGCAGTCCGAGCTCCTGCGCTAGCCATTGGCGCAAAGCAACCTGTCCCCGATGCACCAATCTTCGATGCGCCTGGGGTGGGCTCGACCGCTATACTGGTTCGTGCCGAAATCGATCTAGAACGGAATGCCGTATATGAAAATCAATCACGCGATTCTGCATATCCTGGACTTTGACTCTGCCGTCAACGTCATGAGCCAGCGCGAGCTCGATATCGAGAGTCGTACCGTGCGCAACTTCGTGACCACGCATCTGCGCCGCGCCCGCACCTCGGCCGACAATAAACGCGCCACGTTTGCCGAGAACTCTGCGTTTGGCGGCGAGCTTAAGGGCTATTTCTTTGGCGAGCGCGAGTTCGTTAACCTGTCGCAGCAGATTGCGGAGTTTATTTCCTCCGAGCTCACCAAAGCCGAGAAAGCCGAGTCCACCGACGTGCTCGTGGCCGATTTTGACGACGATGAGGATGCCCGCTGGTTTGCCGTGATGCTGCTGGGCTCCAAGCAGGCTTTTATGCACGAAGTGGGCCGCGAGGAGGGGGAGGTGCGCAACGACATCGCGCGCCACTACGCCATTCTGCCGAACCCCTCGCAAAAGGTGCCGAGCTATGCCATCGTGCGCGCGAGTACCATGGAGATCGGCTACGTGGACAAGAAGCGCAAGATTGCCGGCGAGGACCGTATGCTTATCCCCGATGGCCTGCTGCAGTGCGACACGGGCGTATCGGGCAAGGAGGTCATCGACACCGTGACGCGTGTGGTCGAGGAAGTCGCCGAGGAGCACGGTGCCAACACGGCTGTAGCGCTCGCTAAGGTTAAGGCTGCCGTTGCCGAGAAGGTTGAGGATGACGAGGAACTGCCGCCTTGGGATATCGTCGACGAGGTCTTTGAGGACGAACCGGTTATCAAGGAGAGTGTGCGCGCCGCACTGACCGAGGAGAAGGTGCCTGAGCGTGTGCCCGTGGAGCGCAAACAGGTCGAACGCGCAGCGGTGCGCAATCATAAGATCCGTACCGACACGGGTATCGAGATCAGCTTCCCGGCCGAGATGGGTTCGAACTCCGAATACATCGAGTTTGTCAACGAACCCAACGGCCTTATCTCCATCGAGCTCAAAAACATCGGCCATATAGAGAACCGCTGAGGGAGGGAGCGCCC
>CANNPG010000189.1:0-3340 GCA_947507375.1 uncultured Collinsella sp.
GTTCTTATTGAGGAACGCCGTCTCCTGCAGACGGTTGTGCAGCGTATCGAAATCGTAGATGCAGGTCTCGAAGATCTCGTCGTCGGGCCAGAAGGTGACGGTGGTGCCCGTCGAATCCGAGGTGCCCACGACCTCCATCTTCTTGACGGTCTTGCCGCGCGAGAACTCCATCTCGTAGGTGTTGCCGTCGCGACGAACCTGAACGACCACGCGCTTGGACAGTGCGTTGACGACGGAGATGCCAACGCCGTGCAGGCCGCCCGAGACCTTATAGGCCGAATTATCGAACTTACCGCCGGCGTGCAAAATCGTCATGACAACCTCGAGCGTCGGGATCTTTTTAACAGGGTGCTCGTCGACGGGGATACCGCGCCCGTTGTCGACGACCGTGATGGAGTTGTCGGCGTGGACCGTCACCTGGATCTCGGTGCAGAAACCGGCCATGGCCTCGTCGACGGAGTTGTCAACGATCTCCCACACCAGGTGATGCAGACCGCTGGCGCTCGTCGAGCCGATATACATGCCCGGGCGCTTACGAACGGCCTCGAGACCTTCGAGAATCTTAATCTCGCCGCCATCGTAATCGTTTTCGTTTGCCACACGTCCTCCTTCAGTCAAGAAAATGTGTACAGCCTTACTAGTTTATCGTAAAAAAATACCCTCGGGAACGAGGGTATTTGGCTCTACAAGGCCACCAGATGCGATTTAAGGCTCTTTTTTGCTTTGCACGCCCTTGGCCCACTCGGCACTGGCTCTCATGGCGTTCTCGAGGGCCTCGCGCAGTTTTTGGTCTTCGATGGGCGCCACTTGGCGCTCAATCTCGGTGCGCTCGGCATCGCTGAGGTCGGCGTGTGGGGCCGGCGGGCGCTCGGTCGCCGCTGGGCGAAGGCGCTCCTTGGCGGCGGGCGGCGTGTGACCGGGCGCGGTGGTTTTGAACACCAGGCCATCCACATGCGCACCGGCGCGCTCCATGCGCGCGCGGATGATCTCGCGCAACAACGTCATTTCCTGCGTCCACGAGGGCGAGTCGAGATATACCAGCAGATCATTGGACTCGGGCAGGTAGCGCAGGCCCGTCACATGCCGCCCCTCGCGCGTGCCCGAGCACACCGCGTTCCACGCGCGATAGACCGCGCGCGACTCCTCGGCGGCCTCCATCTGCGCACGGCGCTCAGGGGTCGCAGCCGCCAGGATGCGCTGGCGCTCTGCGTTCAAAAAGCCACTGAAGGCGACCGTTTCGCTCTCGCGCTCGTAATTAGCACGTCTCACCCATGCTCACCACCTTGGCTCGATCAAGCAGGTCATCGGTAAAGTACCCCAGGTTGGTCGTGGTTATGACCGTCTGGATATCATCGCCGATCAGCCGCAGGAAAGCACCGCGGCGTTCGCCGTCGAGTTCGCTCATCACGTCGTCCAAAAGCAGCAGTGGGGCGGTGCCCAGGACATCGCGAGCCACGGCCACCTCCGCCACCTTCCAGGCCAGAACCAACGTTCGCTGCTGACCTTGGCTGGCAAATGAACGGGCGGAGCGACCCGCCACGGTAAATTCAATCTCGTCGCGATGCGGTCCCACCAACGTCACGCCGCGGCGAATTTCCTCGTCGGCGTGCTCATCAAGGGCAGCCAGCATGCGCTCGTACGCCCAGCCCTTCAGCTCTTCGCGATCATCGACCTGGGGCAAATCCCCCAACGTGGACGCATAGGACACGTTGGCGGCTTCACCGGACGCCACTTGCCCGTAGGCAGTACGCACATGGCCCGCCAGCCGGTCGAGCAGGGCCAACCGGTGCACGAGCAGAGCCGCGCCCGCGCGGGCAATCGAATCGTTCCACGCGCCGAGCATCTCGCGGCAGCACCAGGCCTCCTTGAGCAAGGCGTTACGCTGGGTCACGCAGCGACCATAGGTGCTCGCAAGATCGGCATAGCGTGCGCTCAGTTGCATGCCAAAGTCGTCGAGGGCGGCGCGGCGCACACTGGCGCCTCGCTTAACCATGTCCAGATGGTCGGGGCAAAACAGCACGCTCGGCAGAACCCCGCGCACACCGGCGGCAGAGCATCTCTTGCCGTTGCGGCTAAACGAGCGTTTACCGTCCTCCGCGCTCAATCCCATATCAAGTACGCGGCCGTCGCCCTCGAGCCTCAGCTCGATCTTGCACGAGCCCACGCCATCATGGACGAGCTCGGCTGCGGTCGGATGCCTAAACGAGGCGCCGCTCGTCAGCAGCTGCAGCGCCTCTATGAGATTGGTCTTTCCCGCCGCGTTGGGTCCCGCAAGTATCGTCACGCCCTCGTCCAGGGCAAGACGATAGCTCTCGAAACTGCGGTAGTGCGCGACGGAAAGATCGCGGGCGAACATGGTCATGGCGCAGCGCTAGATGCGAACCGGCATGACCAGGTACAGGTAGTTGATCTTGTCGTAGGACTTGAAGATGCCCGCCTGCGAGTAGCTCTTGAGCTCCAGCGTGATCTCCTTCTCCTTGGACAGGGCATTGAGGCAGCCGAAGATGTAGTGGTAGTTGAAGGCGATGGTACCCGACTCGCCCTCGGCCTCGACATCGATCGTCTCCTGCGCAAGGTCCTGGTCATTGGAGATGGAGGACAGGCCCATCTGCCCGTTCTCGACATCGATCTCGAACTTGACGGCGGGGTTGGCGCTCGCGATAACGGCCACGCGCTTGAGGGCGGCGTTAAAGGCGGCGACGTCGATCTTGACGCTCGTCACGCACGAATCGGGGATGAGCTGCTTGTAGTTGGGGTACACGCCCTCGATGCGGCGCGACACGTAGGTGGTGTTGCCGGCCTCGAAGACGACCTGGGTGTCGGTAGCCCCGATCATGATGGTCGCCTGGCTGTCCATGATGTTCAGTGCGTCGTTAAAGGCGTCAGCCGGAACGTTGAGCTCAAAGGAGCCTTCGAGGGTCGAGGTCTCGACCTGCGTATCGCACACGGCCAAACGGAAGGAATCGGTCGCCACCAGGCGCACGGTGTTGTTCTCGACCTTCATGTGCACGCCACCCAGGATGGGGCGGGCCTTGTCGGTCGAGGTGACGCGCCACACGCGGCCGACCATCTCGGACAAGATATCGGTCGGCAGTTCCACGGCGCTCTCGATGGCATAGGCCGGAAACTCGGGGAAGTCATTAGCATCAAGCGTGTTCAGGCGGAAAGAGCTCTTCTCGCAACCAATCAGCACCTGGCGCTCGGACAGCTCAAAGGTGACCGGGGCATCGGGGAGGGTCTTGGTGATATTGGAGAGCATCTTACAGGGGTTAACCATCTCGCCCTCTTCTTCGACATGCGCCGCGATGCGATGACGGATCGAGATGGTGTAGTTAGAGGT
>CANNPG010000190.1:0-3338 GCA_947507375.1 uncultured Collinsella sp.
TACTCATGGAAACCTCCCATTTCCCGATGTCCAAGAAATGGGAGGCAGTTCACAGGCACCTTTGTGGTGGTTTATGCTTTTCCGAGTGGAAGGGAGCGAGCAATGGCGTCTGAGGGCTTTTTTGAACGGGTGTACGAGGTGGTCGAGCAAATCCCCGAGGTGATGGTCGCCACCTACGGTCAGGTGGCGCTGCTTGCCGGTCGTCCACGAAGTGCGCGGTACGTGGGGTATGCCCTGCATAGTAATCCGCGCCCCGGCGAGATTCCCTGTCACCGCGTGGTGTTTGCTGACGGGCACATATGCGAGGGTTTTGCCTTTGGCGGTCCCGATGCTCAACGTGAGCTTTTGCTAGGGGAGGGTGTGGCGTTTAAGGACGACATGCACGTCGACTTGGCCACCTGTCGCTGGCCTGCCGGACTCTAGCGGCTCTGCCGTGGTCAAAACCACCACAAAGGTGCCTGTCCCCTTTGTGTTGGTTTTAGTTTACCTGAGCTAACTTATGGAGAAGGTGTGGCGGAGCATATTGACGCTAGAAAGTAAACCACGGTGAACTATATTGTATTCAGCAACGGAGCAGGCAATAGGCGATGAAAAAGCCTGCCCTGTTGAGTTTGATTCGCATTCCTCCCCTCTGTGCGATTCAACGGTGTACTTCGGGAACAGGCCCGCTGGCAACTAACTGCCGGCGGGCCTGTTCCTGTTTGTCGGGGGAGTGCGATGGGCGGAGCCGAACAGGTCGGGCATCAAAAAGGCGGACGCCGTAGCGCCCGCCCTAAAGCAATCGAAAGCTCAAGCCAGCAGATCGGTCTAGTACACCATGCCCATGGCGTCCTGAACCTCTGCTAGGGTCTGATCGGCGATCTCGTTGGCGCGACGGTTGCCCTCGTGCAGGACGTCCTTTACATAGTTCAGATCGTTCTCGTAGCGCTGACGGCGCTCGCGGATCGGCGCGAAGTACTCGTTGACGGCCTCGGTCACGTACTTCTTGAGCTGGCCGGAGCCGCCCATGCCGATCTCCTCGGCAATCTCGACCTCGGAGCGACCGGTGCAGATGGCGGCGGTCGAAAGCAGGCCGGACACGCCGGGGCGATTCTCGGGATCGAACGTGATCATGCGCTCGGAGTCGGTCTGGCTCTTCTTGATGCGTTTGGCCGTCTCCTCGGCGGTCATCGAAATATTGATGGCGTTGCCGTAGCTCTTGCTCATCTTGCGACCGTCAAGGCCGGGAAGCAGCGGGGTCTCGGACAGCAATGCGTCGACCTCGGGAAATACCTTGCCGTAGCGGTTGTTAAAGCGGCGGGCGATGGTGCGGGTGAGCTCGATGTGCGGCAGCTGGTCGCGACCGACGGGCACGACGTTGCCCTTGCAGAACAGAATGTCGCAGGCCTGGTGCACCGGGTAGGTGAGCAGAAGGCCGGTAAGCTCGTGGCCCGAGGCCTCCATCTCGGCCTTGACCGTGGGGTTGCGCGCCAGCTCGGCCTCGGACACCAGCGACAGGAACGGCAGCATGAGCTGGTTGGCGGCGGGCACGGCGGAGTGCGCGTAGATCATGGTCTTGTCGGGGTCGATGCCGCAGGCAAGGTAGTCCATGACCATGTTGTACACGTTGTCCTGGATGTGCTCGGTGGTGTCGCGGTCGGTGATGACCTGGTAGTCGGCGATGAGTACGTTGGTCCTGGCGCCCATGTTCTGCAGCTCCACGCGGCCCTTGAGGGTGCCAAAGTAGTGACCCAGGTGCAGACGGCCGGTGGGGCGGTCGCCGGTAAGCATGGTGAACTTCTCGGGCGTATTGGCCAAGCCCTCGCGAATGGCGTTGCTCTTTTGCAGCGCGACTTCGTAGCTGTTCTCGTTTGGCATGATTGCTCCTAACGTTCGTTCGCAGGTTTTGATGATAGCGTGTTTATTGAGAGGGGTGGGCGTGAGTGGGTGAGGGACTGCCAGGGGCCGGCTTTCAAGTCCGCCGCGGCGTTCGCGCGAACGGCTGCCAACGCCTTGGTACATCCTCGGCAGCTTGCCCTAGAGCTTGTGGTGGCGCTCTTCCTTACGCTCTTCTGCCGCCTGCTCCTCCTGCTTAAAGGCGGGGTCGTCGGGGGTGACGAGCTCGTCCTCGTGCGTGCGCTTGTTGTAATGGTGGCGCAGCACGGGTTCAAACAGGTGCAGGTGCTTGGCGAAGGCAGCCGAGCCAATGGCGAGCACGGTAAAGATGAGCACACGCATGGGCACCTCGACCTGGTTAATCGCGGCGGCGCCGGCCGAAAGCATGATGCACCAGGCATAGATGAGCAGCACGGCCTGTTTTTGGTTGTAGCCTTCTTGGATCAGGCGGTGGTGGATGTGGCCTTTGTCGGCCTGCCCGATGCTAATGTGGGCGCGCTTGCGGCGCACAATGGCGCTAAACGTGTCGATGATGGGCACGCCGGCAACGATGAGCGGGATGATAAGCGAGGTGAGTGCGGCGGTGCGGCTCACGTTGAGCAGCGAGATGGAGCCCAGCGCAAAGCCCAGAAGCAGCGACCCCGAGTCGCCCAAGAAGATGCTTGCGGGGTTGAAGTTGTAGCGCAAAAAGGCCAGACAGGCGCCAAAGAGCGCAATGGAGAGCGCGGCGGCGTCGATGCGGCCCGAGAGAACAGCCATCGAAAACATGGTGAACGATGCGATTCCGCAGATGCCCGTGGCCAAGCCGTCGAGGCCGTCGATGAGGTTAATGATGTTGGTGAATGCCACCAGATAGATCACGGTAATGGGGTAGGCGAGCCATCCGAGCATGATCTCGCCGGGGGCAAACGGGTTGACGATGACGCCGATCCGCAGGCCGCCCATGCAGGCGATAAGCGCGGCGAGGACCTGTCCGGCCAGCTTTTGCTTGGGCGTGAGCTGGAAGACGTCGTCGATAGCGCCGGTCGCAAAGATAACGGTAAAAGATAGCGCAAGTATGGGGTAGCTGATGTGCAGACGGGGGTGGGGCACCAAAACGGGCGGCCAACCCAGGTACCAGGTGCCTAGGATTTGCACAGTGCAGGCGACGACCAGGCCCAAAAACACCGCCGTTCCGCCCAAACGCGGGATGGGCTTGGTGTTGATGCGGCGCTTAGAAGGATAGTCGACGGCGTCGAGCTTGATTGCCAGGCGCTTGACCAGGGGTACCGTGAGGAAGGTCGTGATAAAGGCCGCCGCTGCCACGCATAGGTACGGTATGTAGCTCGGGGATGAAGCCATGAATCTAAAAACCGCCAAGCGTCGAAGGAAAAGGTCAGAAGAACGCCATGCGCAAAGGGCATAGCCGAACCATAATACTCGACCAAGGGGGGTGCATGGAATTGCACGCAGCGATAATCACG
>CANNPG010000191.1:0-3327 GCA_947507375.1 uncultured Collinsella sp.
ATCGATCAGCTTATCGGCCACACCCCGCTTCTGGAGCTCACTCACTTTGAGGCCGATGAGGACCTCAAGGCCCGCGTGCTCGTCAAGCTGGAATACTTCAACCCCGCCGGGTCCGTTAAAGACCGCGTCGCCAAGAACATGATCGACGAGGCCGAAAAGGCCGGCAAGCTCGTGCGCGGCGGCGACTACACCATCATCGAGCCCACGAGCGGCAACACCGGCGTCGGCATCGCCTCGGTGGCGGCGGCTCGCGGCTACAAGGTGATCATCACCATGCCCGAGACCATGTCCGTCGAGCGCCGCAAACTTATGCAGGCATATGGCGCACAGCTCGTGCTCACCGACGGTTCCAAGGGCATGAAGGGCGCCATCGCCAAGGCCGAGGAGCTGCAGAAGGAGACGCCCAACAGCATTATCGCCGGCCAGTTTGTGAACCCCGCCAACCCCGCCATCCACAAGGCCACGACCGGCCCCGAGATCTGGGATGACACCGACGGCAAGGTCGACATCTTCGTCGCCGGCGTTGGAACCGGCGGCACCGTGACCGGCGTGGGCGAGTTCCTCAAGGAGCAGAACCCCGAGATTAAGGTCGTCGCCGTCGAGCCCGCCACCTCCCCGGTGCTCTCCAAGGGCCAGGCCGGCCCGCACAAGATCCAGGGCATCGGCGCCGGCTTTGTGCCCGACGTCCTCGACACCCAGGTCTATGACGAGATCATCCCCGTCGAGAACGACGACGCCTTTGCCACCGGCCGTGCCGTGGGCCACAAGGAGGGCGTGCTCGTGGGCATTTCGTCCGGTGCCGCCGTGTGGGCCGCACTGCAGCTGGCCAAGCGCCCCGAGAACGAGGGGAAGACCATCGTGGCCCTGCTTGCCGACACCGGCGAGCGTTACCTGTCCACGGCACTGTTCCAGGACTAGAGCTTCTCGTTCTTAGAACGAGTCCAAGGCACGCCGGCCTTCCCTCTCTTCTGGCAGCCTGGGCTCATCCCAACAGGGCGTCCCACATGACACCCGAACTTGCTACAATGTCTGCGGCGCGGAACCAGCCTCCCGCGCCGCTTTTCTTTTTTGGCCACATGCCACCAAGGAGAACCTCCCCATGCACAACAAGCGCGTGCTCGTCGCCATGAGCGGCGGCGTCGATTCCAGCGTGACTGCCTATCTGCTCAAGCGCCAGGGCTACGAATGCGTCGGTGCCACCATGCGCCTCACCTGTCCCGCGCCCGATCCCGTCACGGGCATGAGTAAGGTCGACCGCGACATCGCTGATGCAAAGGCCGTCGCCGAGCGCCTGGGGATACCCCACCATGTGCTCGACCTGCAGCAGACCTTCGACCGCAACGTAATCGAGCGCTTTGTTAACGCCTACCAGGAGGGGCTGACGCCCAATCCGTGCATCATCTGCAACCGCCATATTAAGTTTGGCGCGCTGCTCGATGCGGCACTCGATATGGGCTGCGACTACATCGCCACAGGTCACTACGCCAAAACGAGCCAGGCGTCCGACGGCACCTGGCAGCTGCATCGCGGCGAGGACCCCAAGAAGGACCAGAGCTACTTTTTGTATTCGCTCACGCAGGAGCGGCTGTCGCGCACAATCTTTCCGCTGGCCGGGCTGGACAAAGAGCGCGACGTGCGCCGCATTGCCGCCGAACAGGGCTTTGCCAACGCCAAAAAGGCCGAGAGCGAGGATATCTGCTTTATTCCAGACGGCGACTACGCGGGCTATATCGAGCGCCGCTGCGGACATGCCGCCGAGCCGGGCGATATTGTATGGCGCGACGGCAGCGTGGTCGGGCGCCACAACGGCGCACTGCGCTATACCATCGGCCAGCGCAAGGGTTTGGGCGTAGCGATGGCGCATCCCGTATACGTGACAGGCGTCGACGCCGTCAACAACACCGTGCATCTGGGCGAGGCCGAGGACCTAACGGCCACAGCACTCACGGCCGACGACTGGATCTGGAGCGCCCCTGCCGACCGCATGGAGGCAGAACTCGATGCCGGCGGCATTCGCGTGGGCGCCAAGTACCGTTACCGTCAGAAAGACCAAGCAGCGACCCTTACGCGCGGCGAAGACGGGCAAATGCTGCTGACTTTTGACGAGCCGCAGCGAGCCATCGCCCCCGGCCAAGCCGTTGTAGTCTATCGCGGCGACATCGTCCTCGGCGGCGGTACCGTGACCGGCGCCATCAAGTAGTCCCATCCCCTTCATAAGTTGCGGTGAAATAGGGACTGTTTAAGCGTTTAAAACCGCCAAACAGTCCCTATTTCACCGCAACTTAGAGAGGACGGCCTCGGTCGGTACTGCCGTATCAGCCGAGGCCGCTGCATCGCTAGCGCTGTACGTAGGCGCGGACGAGCTCGAAGGTGTTGCGCACGCCGTCCATGTGGCTACGCTCGTAGTTGTGGCTCGCATACACGCCGGGGCCGATCAGACCATGGCGAATGTCGTAGCCGGCAGAGAGCGTGGCTTCGACGTCCGAACCGTAATGCGGATACACGTCGATAGCGTAATCGAGCTCAAGCTCGCGCGCGATATTGGACAGCGCCGTCACCAGGTCGTAGTTGTACGGACCGCCCGAATCCTTGGCGCAGATCGACACCATGTGCTCGGTGCAGCCTAGGTCGTCGCCCACGCAGCCCATGTCAACGCTGATCATCTCGCGCGTGTCGGCCGGCACGAAGGCGCCGCCGTGGCCCACCTCCTCGTACACGGTAAAGAGCAGCGAAACCTTACGCGAAAGCGTCACCTCGCCAGCGGCGACGGCACGCGCCAAGCCCAACAAAATGGCGGCCGATAGCTTATCATCCAGGAAGCGGCTCTTAATGTAGCCGCTCTCCGTCACCGTCGTGCGAGGATCCATAGCGATGATGTCGCCGGTCTGAATGCCCAGCTCAAGCACATCGTCCTTGCTGTCGACGTTCTCGTCGAGCAAGATCTCCATGTTCTTCTCGATGGTCTTGACCGGCTCGTCGGCCACGTGCGCCGAAGGCTCGGTGTTAAGAACCACGCCCGTGTAGACATTGCCGTCGCGCGTGTAGACGGTGCAGTTCTCGCCATCGGCCGTAGACCACTGATGCCCACCGAGCGTCGTGGGGCGCAGGCGGCCATTGTCCTTAATGGAACGCACCATGGCGCCTAGGGTATCGACATGGCTCGCCAGTACGAGCGGCTCGCCCTCGCCGCCAAGCTCAACGAGCACGTTACCCTTATTAGAACGCTCGGGCCCAAAGCCCATATCGCGCAGGGCCTCCATCAGATAATCAGTAGCCGCACGGGTATAGCCCGTAGGCGAGGCGATAGAAGTCAGCGTCTTAAGCTGT
>CANNPG010000192.1:0-3327 GCA_947507375.1 uncultured Collinsella sp.
ACTCCACATCGAGGGCTATACCGCCAAGTATCCGGAGCGCAAGCCCCAGAACTGACGACATTTGGCCAAACTGCCCGCGATCAGAAGAGGGGCCGCGGGCGTGTGAAAGGAGAGCAGCATGCTGTTCGATGTTTGGGGTAGCGATACCCTTATCCACTGGGCCGGCTGGGCCATGGTCTTTATCGGCCTGATCGTGCTCAACGAGGTCGGCCGCCGCTCCAAGCTGGGCGCGGCAATCATCTTTGGCGTGGCTCCACTGGCCATGACCATCTACTGCGTCGCCATCGCCATCGGCGTCTCGCAGGGCGCCGAGTGGGCGCTCACCAACCCCACCCATGTGTACCAGAACAGCTGGTTCCACTACGCCAAGGTATACGCAGCGCTGGCCGGTTGCTGGGGCTTCATTGCCATTAAGTACCAGTGGGGCAAGATCGGCAAGGTGCATTGGTTCCGCGCATGGCCGTTTGTGATCGTCGCCATCAACATCATGATCGCCGTCGTGTCCGACTTCGAGAGCGCCTATCACTTCTTTGTCCTGGGCCAGTCCACCTGGGTCACCTCCGAGGGCGCCACGCAGCTGGCCGGCTGGAACAACGTGTTCAACGGCATCGCCGGTATCATCAACATCTTCTGCATGACCGGTTGGTGGAGCGTCTATGCCTCCGAGGATCAGACCGACATGCTGTGGCCCGACATGACCTGGGTCTACATCATCGCCTACGATATCTGGAACTTCTGCTACACCTACAACTGCCTGCCCACCCACTCCTGGTTCTGCGGCTTTGCGCTGCTGCTGGCGCCCACCGTCGCCGCCTTTATCTGGAACAAGGGCGGTTGGATCCAGAACCGCGCCTTTACGCTGGCCATTTGGTGCATGTTTGCCCAGGTGTTCCCGTACTTCCAGGAGGAGTCCATCTTTGTGACCCACTCCACGCTCGACCCCAGCGCCGCTACCGCGGTCTCGATCGCCGCACTGGTCGCCAACGTCGCCGCGATTATCTACATCGCCTACCGCGCCAAGAAGCTCGACCGCAATCCCTACAAGCAGGATGTCTTTGAGGGCACCAGCGATTGGGAGAAGGCCACTGCCCGCCGCGCCAAGGTTGATTACGCGCACGCCGAGTAACGTGCCTGGCGCAGACATCGCTTGAGCGCGAAGCAGCATAGCCGGCTCCGCGCAACTCAACGCATTGCAGAGCCCCCGGAATGTGATTCGTTCGCGTTCCGGGGGCCTTTTGCTGCCGCGAGGATGCGGCCGAACGATGCGCTCAGGTTAAATCAAATCTTATATTTCATACGCGCTTTATATGGCTCCATTTTTGGGTACAGTGTTGAGCCGATATTGAGCTTGGGGGATATATGAAAGATGAGACGATGGGCCAAGAGGATGCGGCCCAAGATGCAGAAGCGTGTGCCGAGGCCCTGGAGAGCCTAGACCAGATCGCACTGGCCGAGATTGCGTTTGACGATTCGAGCGTTGATGTGCGGGATGAGCCGGAAATCGAGGCGCAGCCCGATGATCAGGATGCAAAAGACGATGGCGCCGCGCCCACCGAGGACGAGGCGGGGCACGAGGAATCCGAATGCGAGGCCGACGACCAGCCCGAATCCGACACGAGCGAGGAAACCATCTTGCTCGACAGCTTGCCGGCCGAAGATTCGCTGACCCGCGAGCTTCCCGGCCTGGGCTCCGCGCCTGCCGTGGACGAGACCATCGCCATGGGCGATATTCCCCTACCGTCCGTTCCTTCGGCACGCGAAGCCGAGGTTCGTCATCGTAAGATGCCGCCCAAGCGCCGCAACCTGATGGTTGCCGGCGTTGTGGCCGTCGCGCTCGTCGCCGGCGGCGCAGGCTATGCTGCCTGGAACGGATATCAGCAAGAGCAGGCTGCCGCTGTCGCCGCCAGTGCACACACGATGATGTCGGTGCAGATTGGCGTGCATGCCGCAGGGCTCGACTGCTCAACTGGTTCCAAGATTCCCGTGCAGGTGAGCGGCCAGGATTCCGACGGTTCTTCCGTGAGCGAAACGCTCTACGTTGACGAACACGGTCGCGGCATTAAGCTGCTGCCCGGTGACTATACGCTCTCCATCGCTGGGTCCCCCATCGCAGCCGACGGTACCATTTACACCGTGCCGACCACCAAGGCGCAGGTCACCATTAAGAGCGATGGGCAGGATTTGAGTGCCCAGGCCACCTTTAAGCTCAAGGTGCCTTCGGCCGACACGGTGACTGACGACCAGATCGATGCCGCCGCCAAGTATGCCGAGGAAGGCGGGGTGAACTCCGCCGCGGTCGCAAAGGTGCTCCAGCAGGCGGCAACCGCGCGCCGTGACGCCGCCGTCAACGCCGTGAGCTCCCGCGAGGCACAGGCGGCCCGCGACGCCGATGCTCGACATAAGGCAACGGACCTGTATCAGCTCGATATTCCCGTTGAGTGGTACGGCAAAGTCGCGACTTGGCAAAACGGCAGCACGCTGTGCATTTATCTGGACGGCGACACCAACACACCGCTCGTGACGCTCGTCGCGGTGCGCGAGGGCGAGAGCTTTACGCCCGATGAGGGCGACGCGGTTTTGGGTGCGGCAAACCTCGGCAACGGCTACACCGTCTACGCCAGCGGCCCCGTCTATCCGTACGTGGTGCCCCAGACCATCAACGGACGGACGCAAGACCCCGTGTCGACCTACCCCATGGATGCGGCGATTGAGCTTGTCGAGCTCACGACCGGCAACCGCTACACATACAGCCAGATCAAAAACGACCTGGTCGGTAAAGACGGCAAGGCCGACGCCGCCACCAAACTCGAGACCGACTACCTCGCCCAGATTCTCCTGCCGAGCATCAAAGCCCAGGACTAGCCGGGCGCATCATGGTGCTCCCCAACCGTGATGAAGGGGCCAGGAGGTCCTGGCCCCACGATCCGTAGATGATTAGGCAAGGAGCCACTTCCATGCGGGCACAACGTGTACCACACCGTGTTCGCATGGAATATCGGCCTGCTCATCCATGGTAACGATTGCCGACTCGCCAAGATCGAACTGGGCCATCGAGGCATCAAGCGCGGCAATTTCGCGCTCGCGCGTTTTCTCACTTGCCATATCCACACTCACCTGAATCAGGCTATAAGCCCGCATGAGAAGCGCGTCCCCAGCCACAAAGTCCACCTCATGGCTTTTGCTCTTCTCTTTGATCAGCAGGCGGCAGACCGAGCCGGTCCTCACCGCGGGAGTCCTTCTTCTTAGCGCATTGAACACTGCGGTCTCGAGCCTCTGGCCCTGGTCCAATGCTGATGCGGGAGAGAAGAGCAAAAGATAGGAAGAGCA
>CANNPG010000193.1:0-3326 GCA_947507375.1 uncultured Collinsella sp.
CCATGTGCTTTGTCCAAGCGGGTTCGTGGATGAGCGAGCCCGAGCAGCTGGAATATGGCTACGAAATCTGCGCCCGATACCATTTGAATCATCTGTCGACAGGCGATTATATCGAGATGGGGCAGAGGTATACCGTTGCCGACTTGATTGCTTATTGCAACGAGAACCGATCTCGTCAGGGGGCTATACGCGCGGCCGCCGTGCTCAAGCGCGTGCACGATGGCGCGCGGTCGCCCATGGAGACGGCCACCGCAATCATGGTCGTAGCAAAACGTTCCCAGGGAGGGCTGGGATACGCCAAGATCGAGCTCAACCATCGGGTCGATGTTCCCAACGAGTTCAAGTATCTCGCAAAGGCCGGGTATTTCGAGATTGACGTATATGCGCCTGCGAGCGGTACGGGGATTGAATACAACGGCTCGGACCATCTTGATAAACAGCGCAGCGCGTCGGACGCGGAGCGTATGACCGTGCTGAGCGCGCTGGGCTTTAGGATGATCGTCCTCACCGGGACTCAGTTTGCCCACCAGCTGCAATTGCACCGGGCGATGAACGCCATCGCGCTTGCCATGGGCCTCAAGTGCGACCGAAGCGAAGCGTTCCAGAAACGTCAGAACGACCTGCGAGAATTCGTGATTCGGCACTGGGACGGCGGTCTTTAGGGGCGTTTTGGTCCTTCTGCGGGGTGCTGCGGGCACGCAAACCATCACAACATTCGACGTTTATCGCCAAAAACGGGAAAAGCATCGAATGTTGTGATGGTTTGTATGCTGAGGATGGGCTTGGGAAGCCGGTCTTGCTCGAAGCGACCTGTCCTGTCGTACGGGTGTCGGCATGATTCTCTCGTGGGGTATTATGTTTTCCGAAGAATAAAACGCCGCGTGAGGGGAGGGTTGCGTGGACGGGCACGTGCAACATGACGGCTTTGGCCGCGATATCAACTACCTGCGCATTGCCGTTACCGACAAGTGCAATTTCCGCTGCATTTACTGCATGCCGGCCGATGGCGTGGCGCCCCGTGCACACGACGAGCTGCTCAGCGCCGAGGAAATCGCCCGCTTTGTGCGCTTGGTGGCGGGGGAGGGCATTCGCCGCGTGCGCCTGACGGGCGGCGAGCCGCTGGTCAGCCGCCGTATTATTCCGCTCATTCGTGACATCCGCGCGATTCCGCAGATCGAGGACATCTCGCTCACCACCAATGGCGCCCTGCTGCCCAAGCTGGCGCCGCAGCTCAAAGACGCCGGGCTTAACCGCGTCAACATCTCGCTCGACACGCTCGACCCTACGCTCTTTGGAAAGATCACGCGCCTGGGCCGACTCGAGCAGACCATGGCTGGCATCGACGCGGCGCTGGCTTGGGGCTTTGAGCCCGTTAAGGTCAACTGCGTTGTGGTGCGCCGGCTCAACCAGGATGTGGGAGCCCTTGCGCGGCTCACGCTCGACCGCCCCATCCATCTGCGCTTTATCGAATACATGCCCATCGGCGACGAGCGCACGAGCTCGCATTGCGCTGTGGATCCGCATGCGCCTGCGCTCAATCCCGAGCTGTGGGACGCGAGCGATACCGTGCCGAGCGACGAGCTGCGGGCGCGCATCAATGCCGGGGCCGCAGCGACGGGACTGGGCGAGCTCGAGCCGCTCGACATCAACGACGCTCCTGCCGGCGCGGGCCCTGCGCGCTACTGGCACTTTCCGGGTGCGGCGGGAACGGTTGGCTTTATTAGCGCCATGTCCAACCATTTTTGCGCGAATTGCAACCGTCTGCGCCTGACGGCCGATGGCAACGTGCGTCCGTGCCTGTTCAGCGATGCCGAGTATTCGGTGCGTGAGGCGCTGCGCCGTGGTGATGATATGCAGGTACTTTCGATTTGGCGCGATGCCGTGGCCCACAAACCACAGGAACACGCGATAATTGAGGGCACGCAACGATTTATGTCCCAAATCGGAGGATGATCATATGGCCAAGAGCAGGTACGCCGATGCCACCAAGGCCGCTCGCAGGGCCGCGATGTCTGCCCACAAAGTCACGGCTGCGGCGAATGCTGGTAACGCCGCCGCGCCCGCGCAGCCGTCCGCCAGCGCTGCCACCGAGCCCGCCCGTGACGCCCGTCGCGACGAGCTGACGCACGTGGACGCCAAGGGCGAGGTACGCATGGTCGACGTGTCTGACAAGGCCGAGACCCATCGCATCGCCATCGCCGAGGGCACCATCCTCATGCACCCCGAGACGCAAGCCATGGTGCTGCAGGACCGCGCCAAAAAGGGCGACGTGCTTGCCTGCGCACGCGTGGCGGGCATCATGGCCATCAAGCGCACGAGCGACATCATCCCCATGTGCCATCCGCTGCTCATTACCAAGAGCAAGTGCGACATTGCGCCCATCGCTCCGACGGGGACGCCTGCCGAGGACGTGCCCGAGGGCTGGGCACCGGCGCGCGCGGACGGGCAGGTTGGCTTTCACGTACTGGTTACGGCGGGCGTGACGGGCAAGACGGGCATCGAGATGGAGGCCCTGACCGGCGCGAGTGCCGCGTGCCTAACCATCTATGACATGTGCAAGGCGGTCGATCGCGGCATGGAGATCGTCGACGTGCGCCTGCTGCACAAGGAGGGCGGCCGCTCGGGCGTGTGGGATCGTGCAGAGCGTCAGGCCGCTGTCGTCGAGTCCGTGGCCGCTGACGGTGCCGCGCCCGCAAGCGCACCCATCGCCGTCGCGCCCGCAGCTCCGGCACCGGCCGTCCCCGCGATCGCGTTTATCGGCTACCAAAACTCGGGCAAGACCACGCTCGTCGAGAAGGTCATTGCCGAGCTCACCCGCCGCGGTCTGCGCGTGGGTTCGCTCAAGCATCATGGGCATCACGGCTTTGATATCGATGTGCCCGCTAAGGATACGTGGCGCCATCACCAGGCCGGATCCAAGCACGTGGGCCTCATCTGCGCCACGCGCTGGGCGGAGTACGCCGACACGCGCGAGGAGGACGAGATGCCCGCGCGCGAGCTGCTGTCGCGCTACAGCGATGTCGACGTGGTGATCATCGAGGGCTACAAGACCGAGGGCTTCGACAACATCGTGGTCGCGCGCTCCGGTGTCGACCGTCTGCGCGGCAAGAGCTCGCTCGACCTGGTCGACGGTCACACGCTGGCGCTCGCCTGCAACGAGGCTCTGGCACGCCAGGCCTTCGACGCCGGCTTTGCAACCAGAGCCATCAACATCAACGACGCCCGAGCCATCTGCGATCTCATCCAAGATCATCTGGCCTAAAACCTGCCAAATAGGGACAGGTTTGTTTTGGCAGGTTTTATCTGGGGAAACGCGAATGGTCGCT
>CANNPG010000194.1:0-3308 GCA_947507375.1 uncultured Collinsella sp.
TATCGTTATAGAGGACCGAGCAAGGCGTCTCTGCTGCCACGGATACCTCCTTTGATTGCTTCCTAGCCAATATGGCGATAGGAATTAATGGCCCCCGGTGGGCGACGTATTAAATGGCTGCGCAATATATAGCGTAACCAAAGCAACATTATAGGCCACATGTTCGAAATTGCAGGAAGCCTGAGAGATTTGGTTTGGACTGGACGGAAATCCCCCTCTGTCTTGTTCTGTAACATTTGGACCCGGTTTTGCCCTGCATCTGTTACAGATTGAGACAATCGGCCAGGCCCGCCCCGTCCGCCTCGTCATCTGTGGTTTACGTGGGGGCATACGGAGTGCGGGTATACTAACCGGCGGCGAATCTGCTCCATCGCTTCGAGCTGCTGCGTCTGGACGGCGCGTGATAGGGCTGCCAAAGCGATCGCCAGCGTGCTGAGCAACGTCCCCTCTGTGCGCACCTGTTTTTGTATGTATTAGCGCACTACCAAGCACGCCCGCGCGGCCGCACGCCGTGCCCATTGCGCGTGCAGATAAGGAACAACAACATATGCGTAATTCTGTATCTGACGTCACCGACGCCGAGATTCTGGACGAGACCCGCGAGGCCATGACCCAGGCTGCCTTCGATGCCGCCGATGAGGCCAATGCCGCCCAGGCCGTCGAGTCCGCTACCGAGAGCCTGCCCGCCTTTGACGAGCTGGGCCTCTCCGACGAGATGCTTCGTGCTATCGAGAACCTGGGCTACACGGCGCCCACGCCCGTGCAGGCCGGCTCGATTCCCGTAGTGCTCGAGGGCCGTGACCTGCTTGCCGCCGCTCAGACCGGCACCGGCAAGACGGCTGCCTTTTTGCTGCCGACCATGAACAATCTGGAGCACATCGCTCCTCCCAAACCCGTGCGCGAGCGCGGCGGCCGCAACCGCCGTCGCGGTGTTAAAAAGCCCGAGGGCAACGGCCGCGGCCCCGTGATGCTCGTCATCACCCCCACGCGCGAGCTCGCCCAGCAGATCGACGAGGTCGCGAGCAAGATCGCCGACGTCACCGGCCATGTCGCCGTGACCGTCGTGGGTGGCGTGAGCTACAAGCCGCAGACCGCGGCACTCAAGTACGGCTGCGATATCCTGGTCGCCACGCCGGGCCGTCTGGTCGACCTGATCGAGCAGGGCGCCTGCCACCTGAACGAGGTCAAGGTGCTGGTACTCGACGAGGCCGACCGCATGCTCGACATGGGCTTTTTGCCCGCCGTCCGCCGCATTGTGCGCGAGACGCCGGCCGAGCGCCAGACGCTGCTGTTCTCGGCGACGCTCGACGAGGAGGCCGTGGGCGAGATCACCGACCTGGTGAGCGATCCGGCTCGCGTGGAGATCGCGCCCGCCACGTCGACCGCCGACACCGTCGACCAGTTTGTGTTCCCGGTGTCCATCGAGGCCAAAAACAACCTGTTGCCCGAGTTCCTCAAGAAGGAGGGCCCGGAGCGCACCATCGTCTTTATGCGCACCAAGCATCGCGCCGACAGCTGCTGCCGTCGTCTGGAGCGTAAGGGCATCAAGGCCGCCGCGATTCATGGCAACCGCAGCCAGGCCCAGCGCGAGCGCGCGCTTTCTGCCTTCCGCGACGGCACCGTCGACGTGTTGGTGGCAACCGATGTTCTCGCCCGCGGCATCGACATTAGCGACGTGCGCTACGTCGTGAACTTTGACGTGCCGGCCGAGCCGACCGACTATATCCACCGCATTGGCCGTACGGGCCGCGCCGGCGAGCTGGGCTGGGCCATTACGTTTGTGACCGAGCAGGACGTCGATGAGTTCTACGAGATCGAGAAGCTCATGGACAAGACGGCCGATATTTACGAAGCCGGCGACCTGCATGTGGGTCCCAACCCGCCTGCGGTTGATCCCGAGCGCGACCCTGCGGCCTTTAAGGTGAAGAAGAAGACTAAGCGCGGCAAGTCCAAGAGCAAGAAGAAGCTTGAGCAGGCGCGTCGCGACGGCAAGCGCAACGGCGACGATTACGGCGATGTTGCCGGTCGTTCCAACCGCGGTCGCGACGAGCGCCGCGGCGACGGCGAGCGTCCGAGCCGTCCCAAGCGCGGCGGCAAGACCCGCGTGCGCGAGGGCGTTCAGGCTCGCGTGGACGAGGCTGTTGAGAGCGTGGCTCGCGAGGTAGCTGCCGAGGAGCGCGGCGGTGCTGGTGCCGCTGAGCAGGCCCCGCGCGGCAACCGTGCCGAGCGTCGTGCCAAGCAGTTCCAGGGCGAGGCACACCGCCGTCGTCGTGAGGACGAGGACCGCGGCGGTCGTCGTCGTGTCGAGCGCGAGGACGAGGGCCGCGGTTCGCGCGGTGGCAAGCGCGGTGCGGGCGACCGCCGGCGTTCCGGTCGTGATGACGAGCGCGGCGGCCGTGATGAGCGTCGCGGCGGCGAGGGTCGCGGTGAGCGTACTGCCCGTGGCGGTGAGTCCCGTGGCGGCAAGCGCTTTGAAGAGCGCGGTAGCCGCGGCGGCGAGCGTCGCGAGGGTGCTCGCGGCAATGGCGGCCGCGGCGGCGCTGGTCGTTCTAACGAGTCGCGTGATCGTCGTGACCCGCGTGCCAGCCGCGATCGTCGCGATGACTGGCGCAACTACGACGATACCCGCGAAGAGCGTCGCGGCGGCTATCGTGGTGGTCGTGGCGGCAACCAGGCCGGCTCCCGTGGCGGCCGTGCCGGCGGTCGCGATAACCGTGGCAGCTACGGCAACAGCCGTGGCGGCAAGCGCGGTGGCAGCTCCCGTCGCCCCGGCGACGGCGGCGGCAAGCGCAAGTAAGATGCGCATCGCGCGCTAGCGTGAGACAAGCTAAGGGCCCGAGCAACTACGTTCGGGGTCCTTTTTGTTTGCCGTATCCGATCGCTAGTTCAAATGTGATTTCCTTGGGAATGCATCTAGAGGATGCCGTGGACCTGTTTCCTGCCATGCGGCAATGGGTCCCATGGGGTGCGCCGTGCATTTTTTGGAGTATTCTGCAGTTCGAGTTGTCTGCATATGATTCGGTATTGCCAACGGTGGCCTTCAGATATCCCTTATGAGCGTTTTGAGTTAGATTTCGCCGTTTTCCGGAGCAGGGGCGCGTCATTCTCGCCATGTCGGGACTTAAAATGATACGGCGCCCTACAGTTTTGCCCGCCCGCGGCGGTGCTGGCGCGGTCACGTTGCAGAATACTCCGTTTTTTGCACGGGCCAGGATGGGGTACCTCGGGAGAACACGGCGGTATCCCGTAAATATATACAATCTGTACCGTAATTTATACAAAACGAAGAGGCAGACAGCGTAGGGTGG
>CANNPG010000195.1:0-3289 GCA_947507375.1 uncultured Collinsella sp.
TGTTCTCCTTGCCGGCGCGAATCTTTTCGATATTCCAAGCGGGCGCCTGCGGCGTAGATGTTTCGATCAACTGCTAGATATAACGGTACAGGATTTGATTGCAACCCATTGCTGTCCCCTCTGACATAAACGATAGGTGAACGTTACCCCTAGTGTAACGCGAACGGGGAATATAGGGTGAACGTTAACCCTATATTCCCCGCAAACGGCAGACTTTTAGCGGCAAACGGCGGTGAGACCCGCGGCGATGCGATGCGCCAGGCGCTCATAGCCGGCAGGACTGTAATGCAGACCGTCCGGCATATAGAGCTCGCGGTGCTCCGGCAAAAACGGGCTGATACCGCTTTGCGCATACAGGTCAATCACCGGCACGGAGTAGCAGTCACAGACCTCGAGCATCGCTCGCACGTAGGCGACCTGCGTCAGGCCCAGGTGGTTGAGCTCGTCGCTTGCCGGGATATCCTTCTCGTGCTTACCGCTCGTCTTGCACGGCGTCATAAACACGAGCTTTGCCTGAGGTGAGCGCGCCGTGATGGTGCGGATCAGGTAATCGAGTGCACCATAGAACTCGTGCACGTCCGTGCTGCCCAGCTCTCCAAGCGGCACGTTGCGGCTAAAGTCGTTGACGCCGCCAAAGACAACATAGACATCGGCCGCATCGTCGATGCCGTCCAAGCGCTCGACAAATGAATCGGTACGGTCGGCCTTGATGGCGATACGCGAACCCTTGATGCCAAAGTTCTCGACGACTGCACCTCCCAGCAACGCGCCCAGATGCGAAGTCCAAGAGATGTCGTTGCCGCCTGCGCCGCATCCGTTATCGCCCCATGTGGTCGAATCGCCAAAGCAGCAAATGGTCGATTCACTCAAACTCTTCGTTTCCATAATCTTCTCCTCATCCGCCCATCGGCAGTCATACAGGAACGTACCGTTTATTCGCAGCATGCCGAGGGGCTATGCACGGGCGCATTCCGCAACGTGCGAATCGAGCCATTCGATATCCTCGACAAGATGTGCCACGCCCAGATGGTGTTCACCCGGACACACCTCGTGCCGCAGGCCATCTCTGCGACCCAGCAACTTGTAGGCATCGCGCACGATCTCGAGCTGCTCGTCAACATTTTTCAGCCCGCGCGAACCGTTCAGATGATCCTCTTCGCAGCTTTGCACTAACAACGGGCGCGGCGCAATAAGCGAGGCAATATCGCCCATGTCGAGCAAGCGCCAAAGTCCGGGTGTGTAGTTGCAGCTGCAATTGCCATTGAGGTGCAGCAGCGAATCATCGACACCGTACAGGTAGCCCGAGACAAACGTCTTACATACGCGTGGGTCGAGCGCCGCCAGATACAGCGTCATGTATCCGCCGCCCGAAAAGCCAAAACAGCCCAGGTCGTCCATGGCAATGTCGCCGCGCGCCTCTAGGTAATCGATCAGACGCATGTTATCCCAGGCGTTGAGGCCCGCAACGGTAAGTCCCAGCGGCTCGGCCATGCGCGCCTGGTTTAGGCACGTGCCGCGCAGAAAGCTGTTCTCGTCATCGCCCTGACCCTTCCAGTCACGACGGTATCCCCAACCGCGTGCGTCGGGGCAGACGGTCACGTAACCCATACGCGCCAAACGCAGACCGTAGTCGTAATTGAACTTACGCACAGCATCATCGACTGCCGGCACGCCCGTCACGCCCGCAACACTTGCGGCGCCTGCTCCCTGATGGCCATGCGGGCAGATATAGCAACGCTTAAGCCCCCGTCCATCAAGCTTCGGATGAGACGGCTCCAACAGGTAAAACGGCATCCACACATCGTGCTCAACCTGCAGCATCGCATGAGTACGCACAATGCCGCCGGCAACCCGCACGCGGCTGAGCTCACGAATCTCAATCGGGACGCGGTCCATAAGCGAAAGGCCCAAAACATCGTACAGACGAGTCCTGGTCGCAATCTTCCATGCCTCAAAATCTGCAGGAGTCTTGCCCGTAAAAGCAGCCGAACGCCCCTCGCGCTTCAGCCGGGCACGCAGCGCAGGTTCGTCTTCGCAGTACGTCTCGATGTGCACGGTGCGGCCGTTGGCAGACAGTTCAGCCGTCTCAACCGCATCACCGTCGCCGCCCTCGGGATCCCAGCCATCCCCACCGGCAAGCACCTGCTCGCGAGCGTACCCGGCGGCAGCCATCACATCGAGTTCATTCGCCCACGGCACCCAGCCGGTAGTATCACCCGCCGGCCCATGCAGAATCGCGCCAGCATACTGCACGCAGTTGTGTGCCGCCGGCTTATTCCAATCCCACCAGCCTTCGCGCTTGATATGTCGCCCCAGCCAGCAATCGATCAGCACAGTTTGCGCCCATTCGCGCCAAGGACGACCCAGGTAGACCGAATCCGGCGCCACGCCATCCGGAGCTGTAAACGAACAGCCGTGGAACACAAAGCCGTGCGGCTCGCCTTCGGGCGTGGAGGCTGCCGTTACATACCCGTTGACATCCATATCGCGGTTGAGCGAGCGAATCTCGCACCCCTCAAAGTAGGCACGCGCGCCGCCAAAGATAAAGTCGACATCGCCCTCGATCCGGCAACGTCGAAAATACTGGCGCCCCACCCGGCGCGGCGCATACTGTTTGGGTCCTATAAACCCGCCCGGTTTGGCCTCATGCGGCGGCAGCGGACCCAAAAACAGCGTGTCTTGGTGTCCCTTAATGCAGCAAGCATCGACAACCAGACGGTCGCCATCAGCATACAGGGCAATCGCTTGACCGACCTCGCGCCCATCGCCCGCATCGTTTTCGATCGTGAGGTTCTCGAGCCGTACGTCGTCGGCATCGACCAAAACGGTATAGGTCCTAAACGTGCCGAGCGTGCCGTCGACGCCCGAGCCGTCCTCCGAAGGCATCTTGGCACCCAGGCTGCCCACGATACGCACGCTGTCGGCCGTCTCTCCCTCAATCGTCACATGCGAGCGATGAATCTCGACCCGCTCGCAATACTCGCCCGGATCGACGCGAATCATCACCGGTTGCTCGGCATCCGGATAGAGCTGATCGGCTGCCGCCAAGGCATCGGAAATCGTTGGATACGCTCCTGCCGCAGCCCTCGAAACGCGCAGCGTATAGATACTTTCGCTCATCGTCCATCACGCTCCCATGCAACGAACTGTTCAGGCCAGCCCTGAACCTGTGGCTGAATATGCTCGGCGCAGCCCTTAAATGCCGTTTGGGCCGTGGCGAGCGATGCCCCATGCTTTCCATGCGGAAAGACATGTAGGCTAAAGCCAATCCCGTGGTCGGCAAGAGCCT
>CANNPG010000196.1:0-3284 GCA_947507375.1 uncultured Collinsella sp.
TTCGTATTAATTCGGTATACTGTTAGTGGAAAACGTTTTTGAATGATGCACGGGATGGCTATGGACGACCTTTTTTCTGCCTCGACGCGCGAGCGTTCCTTTAAAAATGCGCCGCTCGCGGTGCGCATGCGACCCAATTCGCTCGACGAGTATGTGGGCCAGCAAAAGGCCGTCGGTAAGGGCTCATGGTTGCGTGCCGCGATCGAGCACGATGTGCTTTCGAGCGTGATACTGTACGGGCCGGCCGGTACGGGCAAGACGACGCTGGCCCACATTATCGCCAACCATACCAAGAGTGAGTTTGTCGAAGTCAGCGCCGTGACGGGCACCGTAAAGGATCTTCGCCGCGTGATTGACGAGGCCAAGACGCGTCTGAATACGTACGACCGTCGCACCATCCTGTTTATCGACGAGATTCATCGCTTTTCGAAGTCACAACAGGATGCATTGCTGCATGCGGTTGAGAACCGTACCGTTATTATGATTGGCGCCACGACGGAGAATCCGTACTTCGAGGTCAACTCGGCATTGCTCTCGCGCGGTCGCGTGGTGGAGCTTGAGCATCTTAAAGACGAGGACATTGCCACGCTGATCGAGCGTGCACTCGAGGCGCCGCAGGGCTTGAACGGTAAGTTCTCGGCCGATGAGGATACGGTCAAGACCATCTGCACGCTGGCAGCGGGTGACGCTCGCTCGGCGCTCACGACGCTCGAGCTTGCGAGCGAGATTGCCGTCACGCGTCCCGATACCGAGGGAACGCCAGCGCCCGCGGCGGGGGAGCGCTATCCCATCACCGTGGATGACGTAAAGATCGCCAACCCGCGTCGCGGCTTTACGTATGACAAAAACGGCGACATGCACTACGACATCATCAGTGCGTTCATCAAGTCCATGCGCGGTAGCGACCCCGATGCCACGATCTATTGGCTCGCGCGCATGATCGATGCTGGGGAGGATCCTAAGTTTATCGCTCGCCGCATTATGATTCACGCTTCTGAGGACGTCGGCAACGCCGACCCGCAGGCGCTTTTGGTGGCGCATGCCGCGTTTAAGTCTGCCGAGGTCATTGGCTATCCCGAGTGCCGCATTAACCTGGCTCAGGCTGCACTCTATGTGTGCTTGGCGCCAAAATCCAACGCGTGTGAGGCTTCGATCGATGCGGCGCTGGCCGATATACATTCTAGTGGGCTTCGCGAGGTGCCGAGTTATCTGCGCGATCGCCATCGCCCGGGCAGCGATGAATACGGTGTGTATAAATACCCGCACGATTATCCTGAAGGCTGGGTCGATCAGCGCTATTTGCCCGAGGGGCTGGAGCGCGGTGCGTTCTGGCAGCCTGCCGGGCGCGGCTGGGAAGAGTGGCGCGTAGAGCAAAGCGAACGTGACCGCAGCGGGAATGCACCGAAGTAGCTGCTGATAATTTTGTCCCACGTTGCTGCTCTTGGCATGTTCGGTCCCCTTTGGGGTACCATGAAAAGCGTCTGTATTTCGATTCTTCCGGGAGGCTTGTATGAGTCCCATTCAAATCGCCCTGCTGCTGCTCGCCGTTGCCGGCGTGTGGGCCATCGCTGAGCTCGCGCTTACCCTGCGCAAGACCCGCAATGTTGTTGACTCGCTCGATAAGACCGTGAACGACCTCAACAACACCATCGCCGAGGCTCAGCCTGTGGTGGCAAAGCTCGATGGCGCTGTCGATGAGCTTACGCCGGCGCTTGCCCAGATGGAGCCGCTGCTTAAGTCGAGCAAGACGGCAGTTGATGCCCTTACCTCCAATCTCGTAGAGGTCGAAGCCGTGGTTCGCGACATTTCCGAGGTTACGGGCAGCATGGCCGAGGCCAGCAATGCTGTGTCGAGCGTGACCGACTCTGCCGCCGGTGCTGTGCAGAAGCTCTTCAATAAGGTGAAGGCTCCTGCAGCTGAAGCCGAGCGCAAGCTTTCCGCTGCCGCCGAAGAAGCCGAGCAGCCGACCGTGCGCGTCTTGATTGGCAAGGCGGAGGACGAGGCCGCCGATGGCGCAGATGTGGCTCAGAAGTCTGCATCCAAGCGGGCTCAGTATTACACCTATACACCCTCTGAGACCTCTGAGGAGTCCTGCGATGAGTAGCGAAGCAACCTGCCCCATCACGCTGACCGTTGCCGGTGACCCGCGTCTCGCTCGCCTTGTGCGCATGACGGCAGCCAACGTTGGTGCCCTGTGCTCCATGTCTGTCGATCGCATTGAGGACATCCGCATGGCTGCCGAGGAGGCTTTCATCTTTGGTTGCACCGCGGTCGACTGCGATGACATCACCATCAAATTCGATGTCGATGAGACCCACGTTGGCATGACTATTACCTTTGGCGACCAGGCTACGGTCGATGAAGACGACCAGGCTGCGGTGTATGCCGAGCTCATCCTCGCGAGCGTGTGCGACTCCTACGAAAAGACTGCGGCGCCCCTGACGCTTTCCCTCGACCTCAAGGCGGATATTTAATATGACCGAACGTTCCCGGAGCGGCAAGACCGCTTGGGACAAGGAGAAAACCCGCGAGCTGTTTCGTCGCTACAAGGAGACCGGTGATCCGGACGCCCGCGAGCAGCTCGTCATGTCCCATATGAACCTGGTAAGGTTTCTTGCCAACAAATTTAAGAATCGCGGCGAGCCGCTCGACGACCTCATGCAGGTCGGCTATCTGGGTTTGCTCAAGGCTATCGACCGTTTTGATCCCGAGCGCGGACTCGAGTTCACGACGTTTGCGACACCCACTATCCTGGGCGAGATCAAACGCCATTTCCGCGACAAGGGCTGGAGCGTGCGCGTACCGCGTCGTCTGCAGGAGCTCTCGGCCAAGGTCAACCAGGCTACTGACAAACTTACCAACGAGCTGCAGCGTTCGCCCAAGGTTGAGGAGATCGCTGAGTATCTAGATGTGACTGTCGATGAGGTCCTCGAGGCTATGGAATCGTCTTCGGCCTATACCTCGGTGCCCATCGAGGCTCCTGGTGCGTCCGATTCCGACGATGCGCCGTCGATTCTCGACCGTTACGCCGACGATGACAACGAGCTCGACTTTACCGATGACCGCCTGGTGATCGAGGAAGCCATCCGCGATTTCTCGCCGCGCGAGCGCGAGGTGATCGAGCTGCGCTTTGTGAAGGGCATGACCCAGATCGAGATCGCCAAGAAGCTGGGTATTTCTCAGGTGCAGGTTTCGCGTCTGCTGCGCCGCACGCTTAAGAAGATTCAGGACAAGATCGACCCCGACGGAGTGATGATTCGTTCATGAGTGAGCACCCTCAACAA
>CANNPG010000197.1:0-3277 GCA_947507375.1 uncultured Collinsella sp.
CATCGAGCAGGGCAAGCTCTGGATGCTCCAGACCCGCGTGGGCAAGCGTACCGCCACCGCCGCGCTGCGCATCGCTATCGAGATGGTCGAGGAGGGCCTGATCACTCGCGAGGAGGCCGTCAGCCGCATCGACCCTGCGCAGCTCGACCAGCTCTTGCATCCGCAGTTCGATGCCTCCAAGAAGTACGAGGCACTTGCTACCGGCCTCAATGCCAGCCCCGGCGCCGCCGTGGGCGAGGTCGTGTTCTCGAGTGATGACGCCGTCGCGCGCGCCAACGAGGGCCACAAGGTCATCCTGGTTCGCTGGGAGACCAACCCCGACGACCTGAAGGGCATGGTTGCCGCCGAGGGCATTCTGACCAGCCATGGCGGTAAGACGAGCCATGCCGCCGTTATCGCCCGCGGCATGGGTACGCCCTGCGTCTGCGGTGTCGAGCGCTTCCATATCGACGCCGCCGAGAAGGTCGTGCGCATCGAGGGTAGCGATCGCGTGCTGCACGAGGGCGATGTCATCTCCATCGACGGCACCCAGGGCATCGTCGTCGACGGCGCCGTTGACCTGGTCTCGGCCGAGCTCACCGGCGACCTGGACACCATCCTGTCCTGGGCCGACGAGATCCGTTTGGACGAGACCGACGGTCACGCCAACCATGTGCGCGTCAACGCCGACAGCCCCGAGGATGCTGCACTCGCACTCGAATTTGGCGCCGAGGCCATCGGTCTGTGCCGCACCGAGCATATGTTCTTGGGCGACCGCAAGAACATCATCCAGTGCTTTATCCTGTCTGACGAAGAGACCGTGAAGCAGCAGGCCCTGGCCGACCTGCTCAAGGTTCAGACCGAGGACTTCCTGGCGATGTTCAAGACCATGTCCGGTCGCGATGTGGTCGTTCGCCTGCTCGATCCGCCGCTGCACGAGTTCTTGGATAATCCCCGCGAGCTCGAGGTCGCCATCACCAAGGAGGAGGCCGCCGGCGCTCCCGAGGAGGAGCTCACTGCCCTGCGTGCCCGCCTGCGTCGTATTGACAGCATGGTCGAGTCCAACCCGATGCTTGGCCTGCGCGGCGTGCGCCTGTCCGTCGTCTTTGGCGATCTGCCGCTCATGCAGGTCCGTGCCGTCGCAACGGCTGCCGCCCGCCTCATTAAGGAAGGCGTCGACCCGCGCCCCGAGATCATGGTTCCGCTCGTCTCCATTACGGCCGAGCATGTCCAGACGCGCGAGGTCATTGAGCGTGTCATCGCCGAGGTATCCGCCGAGGAGGGCGTCGAGCTCAACATTCCCGTGGGCACGATGCTCGAGCTGCCGCGTGCCTGCATGGTTGCCGACGAGATCGCCCATCATGCCGACTTCTTCTGCTTTGGCACCAACGACCTCACGCAGACGACCTTCGGCTTCTCCCGCGACGACGCCGAGGCCAAGTTCATCCCGCTGTACATGCACAAGAAGATTTTGAAGGACAACCCCTTCGAGACCATCGACTCGGCGGTACTCGAGCTGGTGCGCATGGCCGTCGAGAAGGGTCGCGCCACCAATCCCGACATGCACTTTGGCGTGTGCGGCGAGCACGGCGGCGACCCCAAGTCCATCAAGGGCCTGTTTAACGTGGCCGACGTGGATTACGTGTCCTGCTCGCCCTATCGCGTACCCCTCGCACGTCTTGCGGCCGCCCAGGCCAAGCTCGAGGCCAAGCGTTCCGCCTAACGTTTTGGGCGTAGACGCCTGGTGTAGCCCCCCTTCATGCCGCCCGTCTCATTTGTGAGACGGGCGGTTATCATGTGCGGGTTTTGTCTTTTTGTCTGCGTAAAAAATTGTTCTTGCAGCGCAAACCCGCGCGTGTATACTCGAATACGTTTGTTCAACTACGTGCCGGCCATGGTGGTACGGCACCTCTAGAAGAGTAAGGAATTGCACATGGATTACATCCGCGCAATCGAGCGTCAGCAGATCCGCGAGGACATTCCTCAGGTTCGCGTCGCCGACAACGTCAAGGTTCACTACCGCATTAAGGAAGGCGACCGCGAGCGCATCCAGGTCTTCCAGGGCGACGTCATCCGCATGGCCGGCGCCGGTGCCCGCGAGACCTTCACCGTCCGCAAGATGTCCTTCGGTGTCGGTGTTGAGCGTACCTTCCCGCTTCACAGCCCCAAGATCGCCAAGCTCGAGGTCGTTCGTCATGGTCGCGTCCGTCGCGCCAAGCTGTACTACCTCCGCGACAAGGTGGGCAAGGCTGCTCGCATCCCCGAGAAGCGCTAAGAAGATCGCAGCGTCTGTCCACTCGTTTGGACGTAAGGGTCACCTTCGGGTGGCCCTTCTTTTTATCTGATTTGCATGCAAGGAGGGCCTGGTATGGCCAATATGACGAGCTCGGTTTCGGCATCGCAAGTTGCTGGCGAGCTGGCGAGCGCTACGTTTGAGGAGATTCCCGCCCTCGTGGAGCATTATCGCGAGGATCCGCGCCAGCAGGTGATCAAGGCTTGCGAACGCGCCCTCAAACGCCATGCCAAAGAGCTTGCCGAGCGCGAGCGCGTCAATGACATGTATGAGCTTATGCATGAGCTAGGCGGCGATGGGGTAGTCGTTGGTGTCGACGAGGTGGGTCGCGGATCGGTGGCCGGTCCTTTGACAGTGTGCGCCGTCTGTCTTCCTATGGAGCCGCGCGTCTGGGGTATCAACGATTCCAAAAAGCTCACGCCCGCGCGCCGCGAGTTGCTCTCAGTGAAGATTGCCGAGGTGGCGACGGCGATCGGTTTTTGCCATATCGCGCCTAAGGATATCGATGAGATGGGTATGGCCCGCGCTATCCGTACCGCCGTCGCGGGTGCGGTGGCCGATACGGGGCTCGAGCCCGATTGCGTCCTCATGGACGGCAACCCCCTGGGCGCCGTTCCTAACGAGCGCGATGTGGTGAAGGGCGATGCCAAAATCGCCTGCATCGCCGCGGCGTCCATCATGGCCAAGGTCACGCGTGACGAGATGATGGTCGAGTACGACGCCGAGTATCCCGAGTACCATCTGGCCGAGTCGAAGGGCTATGCGAGTCCCGAGCACATCGAGGCCATTCGCAAACATGGACTTTGTCCGCTGCACCGCGTGAGCTTTTGCGGAAACTTTCTGCAGACTGAGCGCCTTTTCTAGGTCAATTGTGGAGACAGGGACCTTTGGGATTCTATAAACCTGCTGGTAGCGGGCCGTATGCAACAACATTGCTGCGTACGGCCCGTTTTTTGACGGCATTTGGTCAGCTTTTAGTTTGCTTCCGGTACTTACCCGCATGAA
>CANNPG010000198.1:0-3252 GCA_947507375.1 uncultured Collinsella sp.
TCGAACTAGTTTCTTCTCGTGCTTTAGAAGCATGCCGATGCGTATGCGTTTAGAGAGTACGAGAACACGATTTACGATTTGCAGTGTCGTGGCTACCAGGTGATCATCGCTCATCCTGAGCGCTATCGTGCGGTTCAAAAGGATGTAAGCGTGGCGGAGCGCCTGGTCGATATGGGCTGCAAGCTGCAGGCTTCGGCGGACTTTATTGCCGGCGGTCGCTTTGGTCGCGAGAAAAAGCCGGCACAGCGCCTGTTCGATCAGAACCTGTACAGCTTCATCGCGAGCGATGCCCATAACGTGGGTCATTACGACTGCCTGGCGAAGGCTCGCGCGAAGTTTAGTGTGCGCGGAGCTCATTTTCGCTAATATCTGTCCCTAACGTTCGCATTGAATGAAAGGGCAGCCATGGATATCCAACTTAAGACGGGATGCTTTGATGACGCGGCGTTGGTGCGCCGCGTCGTTTTTATGGACGAGCAGGGTTACGAGAATGAGTTCGACGCTATCGACGAGGACCCGAACTGCATTCATGTGACGCTCTATGTAGACGGCGAGCTTGCCGGTTGCTCGCGCGTGTTTCCCGAAGAGCTTGAGCGCGTGGCTGACGCAGAGGCCCCGGTGTTGCCGGCATGCGACATGGACGAAGGCGTTGTGGCGGGGGAGACCTACATTATGGGGCGCGTCGCCGTGCTGCCGGCTATGCGTCGTCGCGGACTGGCGAGTGCGATCGTCGATACCAGTGCTTCGTGTGCACGCGATGCCGGCGCTAAGCTTATTAAGCTGCATGCGCAGGAATACGTGCTGCCGCTCTATGCAAAGGCGGGCTACACGCAAATTGCCCCGGTAGATTACGAAGACGAGGGCCAGCCCCATGTCTGGATGGCCAAGCGCGTAGATGGCAGATAGGGACGTTCCTTTTCTGCCGGCAGCTGGGGACACTCCTTGGCATCCGCCGCACGGTCGTTTCAACATACAGTTTTTCGATTCCGTATGTATATATGCGCGCTAATGGGTTATAAAATCTAAGTCTGAACATAGCAGGTCTGCGATGCGGCTCGGGCGACCGGGCCGTTTTTGCGGACGGGGGTAGCGCGAAAGGACTGCACATGCGTCAATTTAAGACCGAGAGCAAAAAACTGCTCGACCTCATGATCAACTCCATCTACACCAATAAGGAAATCTTCCTGCGCGAGCTTATCTCTAACGCGAGCGACGCCGTCGACAAGCTCAACTTTAAGAGCCTGCAGGACCCGAGCGTCAAGATCGACCAGGGCGACCTGGCCATTCGCGTCTCCTTTGATAAAGACGCCCGCACCATTACCATCTCGGATAACGGCATTGGCATGACCGCCGAGGAGCTGGAGCGCAATCTGGGCACCATCGCCCATTCCGGCTCCGAGGAGTTTAAGACCGAGAACGCCGAGCAGCAGGGCTCCGATGTCGACATCATCGGTCAGTTTGGCGTGGGCTTCTACTCGGCTTTTATGGTCGCCAGCCATGTGAAGGTCGTCAGCCGCGCCTATGGCGAGGATGTCGCCCATGTGTGGGAATCCGACGGTCTTGAGGGCTACACCATCGAGGACGGCGAACGCGCCGAGCACGGTACCGATGTCATCCTGACGCTGCGCGAGAACGAGAAGCTCGATGCCGACGGCGAGGCCGAGACCTACGATCGCTTCCTGACCGAGTGGGGTCTCAAGAGCCTGATTCAGCAGTACAGCAACTATGTGCGCTACCCGATTCAGATGATGGTGTCCAAGAGCCGCCAGAAACCCAAGCCCGAGGACGCCGGCGACGATTACAAGCCCGAGTACGAGGACTACCAGGAGCTCGAGACCATCAACTCCATGACACCGATCTGGAAGAAGCGCAGCTCCGATGTCGAGCAGAAGGACTACGACGAGTTCTACAAGTCCACGTTCCACGACTTTGACGATCCTGCGCGCACCATCAGCTTCCACGCCGAGGGCACGCTCGAGTATGACGCCCTGCTGTTTGTGCCGGGACGCGCGCCGTTCGATCTGTACAGCAAGGACTACGAGAAGGGCCTGGCGCTTTACAGCTCCAACGTCCTGATCATGGAGAAGTGCGACGACCTGCTGCCCGACTACTACAACTTTGTCCGCGGCGTCGTGGATTCCGCCGACGTGTCGCTCAACATCTCGCGCGAGACGCTTCAGCAGAACCGTCAGCTCAAGGCCATCGCCAAGCGTGTGGAAAAGAAGATCACCGCCGACCTTGAGGATATGCGTGACAACGACCGCGAGGCCTACGAGAAGTTCTTTGAGAACTTTGGCCGCGGCCTCAAGTACGGCATCTACTCGAGCTATGGCATGAAGGCCGATGAGCTCGCCGACCTGTTGCTGTTCTGGTCTGCCAAGGAACAGAAGATGATTACCCTGGCCGAGTATGCCAAGGGCATGCCCGAGGATCAGAAGGCCATCTACTACGCCGCCGGCGACTCGCGTGAGCGTCTGGCCAAGATGCCCGTGGTAAAGGGCGTGCTCGACCGCGGCTATGACGTGCTGCTGCTGACGCAGGACGTGGATGAGTTCACCTTCCAGGCTATGCGTGAGTACGTTGCCGCCGATATGCCCAAGATCTACGAGGACGATGCCGCCCGCGAGGCTGCCGAGAAGGCCGTGGCCGATGGTGCCGAGCCCGAGGTTGAGGATCGTCACCTGGAGCTCAAGAACGTCGCAACCGGTGATCTTGATCTGGCGACCGAGGACGAGAAGAAGGAGGCCGAGGACGCCACCAAGGAAAACGAGGACCTCTTTAGCGCTATGAAGGAGGCGCTCGGTGACAAGGTCGAGAAAGTTGCCGTCTCCGCGCGCCTGACCGATGCCCCCGCTTGCATCACCACCGAGGGCCCGCTTTCGCTTGAGATGGAGAAGGTGCTCCAGAAGGGACCCGAGGGCGCGCCCGACGGCATGCCCAAGAGCCAGCGCGTGCTCGAGCTCAACGCCAAGCACCCGGTCTTTGACAAGCTTGTCGCTGCCCAGAAGGCAGGCGACGCCGACAAGATCAAGCAGTACTCCGGTCTGCTCTATGACCAGGCTCTGCTGGTCGAGGGCATCCTCCCCGAGGACCCCGTAGCCTTCGCGGCGGCTGTTTGCAACTTGATGTAGTTCGGGGATACGGCACCGTAACTAGATTAGAACGAGAGTGGATAATCTCCCACTTTTGGCTCGAATGCGGGCTTGAAGTGGGAGATTTTCCACTCTCGTTTCCTTTTGAATGATTCCTCCG